>JAEUHE010000055.1 GCA_016793885.1 Verrucomicrobiales bacterium | reverse complement strand
GATTCCGAATGGTGACTACGGTTTCGGATCCGGTGCCGAGAACCGCCCCTGTCGGGACTTCGAGCCGGACGACCATTTGCCTGGCCAGACGATCACCCGCGGAAGGTAGGACTGGAATTGGGACGCTTCTCCGCCGTTCCCCCGCAGCGAACTCCAGGATCTCCGACGTGGCTTGGTAGTCGATGCCGGCCCGGGCGGTTCCATCGAACGTCGTGCATCGGACTGTCGCCGCGCCAAGGGCTTCTCCATGACGCACGACGTTCACGGTCACAACCCCGGCCGTATGCAATGTCGAGTATTCCGAGTTCTCAAACTCCAGGCGGCCGGGAAACGCCGGGTTCTCCTGGATCAGGCGAACGAAAGGGAAGTTCTTAAATTTCACGGAGTGGGGCGCTAGGGCGAAGAGTTCTCCCGTCTCGGAAATCGCGAGGGGGGAACCCTGGTTGGCCTGAAGCTGATCGAATTCTGGATCCACCTCGCCTGATGGTAGCAGGCGTGCCAGACCTCGACGACTTAAGCCACCTACCTTCTCGAACCATCCCGACAGGACGATCCTGCCATTGGGTTGAAGTGCTATGCTGGCGATGGATCCTCCCCATGGAACGACAGCCGGCTTCAGAGTGGCCGGATGGAACGTAGGATCGGCTCGTCCTGAGGGAAGTAATCGGGCAAGACCGGCAGACTGGTGGCCATCGACGTGCGTCAGCGCACCTGCGATCAGCAGCTTGCCGTCCGGTTGCAGACAAAGGGTGGTGACCCAGAACCCCTCCTCGAGTCCGACGATGTCGGGTTCGAACTCCAGGTCGAGGCCTCCGTCCGATTTCAGCCGCGCGAGGCAAGGGCGACTCCTCCCCTGGATCTCCCCGAACTTCCCCGCGACAATCCAGTTCCCGTTCGTCTGGCGAGCGATGGCTCGAATCGACTGAGGCGCGACTATTCCGGCGTTGAAGTGGGCCGCTGTGGATCCATCCAGGTTGAACTTCAGGAGGGATGGTGAACTCGGAGGACTGAAGGAGTCGCGGTGGAACCCGATGAGGAAGCTGCTCTCAGAATCCCAGGCTAGGACACTCACGCTCTGGCCTGAGAACTCTGGCTTAAGGATCAGGTTGGCCAGCCGGCCATCCCGGTTCAGGTGCGCCACCCCCGGCACCACATCGGCATCGGGCGGGGAGCGAAGCCAGCCATAAACCAGCGCTTCCCCATCAGATTTCACCGCCAGGTGTGAAAAAGAAGCAAAGAGTCCGTCGGGTGAGGCATAGCTCGCATCGAGGCCGCCCTGAGGATCCAGCCTGAACACGGCGTTGGTTCCTGTGATCGGCCACTCATCAAATGTCGAGGCAACGTAGGCGCCTCCACCCGAATGTGGAGCGAGCACGACCAACCCGCCGTAGGTCGGTTTGAACGAGACATCCACGGCGCCGGGGCCATCGTCGTCGTCATCCACCACGTTGAGCTCCACCTCGGCAGGAGGATTGATAAGCGCGGTGGTGGGGGTGGGTTCGCTCAGGCGAAATCGGAAGGACTCGGTTCCTTCCCGGAGGCTGTCCGACAGGAGGGGTATACGGATGGTGAAGCTGGCTTCGCCTGGAGGAAATGATGCGATTCCTGAAGTGGTCGTGTAGTCGAGTCCTGCCCGTGCACTTCCGTCGACGGTGGTATAGCGGACAGTGCCCGCGTTTCCTGCCGGTCCGAACCGCATTAACACCAGCTGAATTTCGGTTTCGGATTCTCCAACTGACCTGCGCCCCGGCACGATCCCGTAGGCCGAGTCATTGTCCACCAAGGTCACCAGGACATTGGTGGGGTTTCCGAAGGCAGCCCCGGGCGACGCGCTTGTCAGGACGATGCCGAAGCGCTTCTCCGCTTCACCTAAGGTGTCGTCCAGGATGGGCACTTCAAAGGTCTTCGAGATCTCCCCGTCCTGGAAGACCAGCTCCCCGTGCGTCTCGGTGTAATCAATGCCTGGCCGAGCTGTGTCACGAGGAGTGGACCAGAGATTGGTTGTGGTATGAAAACTGACGGAAGCGATTCCCTCGGAGCTTCGCAGGCGTTTCACCGTGCCCGTTAGGGAGGTTGAACCTTCGGTGACACTGAGGTCGAAGGTAGCAAACTGAAAGCGAGGCACGTGATTGGTCTCGTTTCCTCCTATCAATCGAGCCAAGCCGGGGCGGGATCCGCCGCCGACGGTGGTGAAGGGTCCCGAGACCATCAGCTCTCCGCCTTGCGCGATGGCGATCTGCTCGACTCGGGTGTTGAGTCCATCCCCGGGGAAGATCACCCCCGCGTCAAATGCCAGGTCGATCGCCCCATTGGAGGCCAAGCGAACGAGGCCCTCAGCAAAGGTCCCCCGATAGGTTTCGAAAGCGCCGCCGACCAGGATCTTTCCATCCTGGGGTTGGATGGCCAGCGCCTTCACCCATGCGGCCAGGCCTTGGGTACCGAACGCCGTGCCTGTTTGGAACGAGGAGTCCCGCGTCCCATTCGCGTTGAGTCGCATCAGCAGGCCGCCGCTTCCACCGATCAACATTTTTTGGTCGCTTTGCACGGCGATCGCGCTGAGCTGAGAGGATTCAGGCACAGCGGGCGTCCACCGACGATCCACTACACCGTTCGAGCCCAGTCGGGCGATCCCCCGCCTCGCGAGCCCGGGGCTCGCATCGAAGTTTCCAACTATAAGGATCTGACCAGACCCCAAAAAGACGGCCTGTGAGACCACGCTCCCGAGCCAAAGGTCTGCTTGAAAACTGGAGTCCAGATCTCCGTTGATCTCTAAACGGGCAATGCCGTTGCGGGGGGCACCATCCACCTGGGTGAAGTTGCCGCACACCAGAATTCTCCCATCGCGCTGGACTGTCAGGGCGGTGATCGCTCCACCTGTGAAATCGGCCTGATGGAACGCAGGGTCGATGTCCCCTTGGGCCGAGATCTGGATCACGGTGAGCTGTCTACTGTTTGAAAAAGTAAACCCACCTGAGATGAGTAGTTTATCTTCCACGGAACTCAGGGCCACCTTGTGGGACCTGCTGCGGCGCTCCATGGGAAGCGAGAAGGATCGCAGGGCAGAGCCATCCTGCCGGAGCCAGCGGAGGATGTAGCTTTGCCCAGGCGGTGTCGTCGGTTCCACCACCACGACCGTCCCGCCATCCGGGAGAGGTAGAAACCAGCCGGCCCGTGAATCAGCAGGCAGGTCGGGCAGAAAGCCTTTGTCGACCTGGCCCGCCTGCCCGAAGAGTCTGCCGGTGGCCAGCCATAGGATGGCGTGTAGGGCTACGGCAGTGACTGCCTCGCTCCACCTCCGATGTGAGTTTTTAGCGTGGCGCCTCCATGTGATGTATCCTGGTTCCATAGTTCTTTGGGGGATGTAGCTCCCTGCTGCCAGCTCAGGCCGCTTGCGGAATCCGATGCGGTCCAAGTCGTCCGGCAGAAGTTCCGTCCTCTGCCAGAAGCATCAAGCGCGAGTTGGGCGAGACCTGGACCTATCACGGCTGTGTGAGGCAAGGCCAGCAAAAAGGCAGCGGCAGGCAGCGCGTTGTTCCGACAACCAACGGTCCCTCCACTTACTGACCGCCATCCACGGCCGAGGCTTGCGCAGGACCAGATGGCCACGCTTGCAGTATTTCCCAAACTAACCTCCTTCGCGAAATCCTTATTTGATGGATGGAACCGGTTGTCCGGTGCAGACGCGCGGCAGATCGGGTGGGAGTTTTATTCCTCCTGGCCGCTCCCGTGCGCCTCCTTCGGTGAATTTGGTTCCATCGGCCACCTTGCAGTCGACCACGGGCTGCTGAGGAACGCCAACCATAGAACCACCACACATCATGAAACTAACAAAACGAGATCTAATGAAAACTCTTCATCGCTGCTCGGTTGCTGCGATGCTCCTTCAAACCTGTTCCTGGCTGCAGGCGGGTGTTGCCGTGCTCGAACTGGAACGCTCAACCGATGCTCAGAATTGGCAGAAAGTGATTCTCGCTCCTTCCTCCCTGAATGCGACCGGCGGTGTTCTGCAGAACACCCATGATCCAAAGGCTCTCTATCGTCTGCGCATCCGCGACGATCAGCAGTCGGGGTTCATCACCGCCCTCCCTCTCAGCGAAGCCCCTGGCGAAACCGTTGAGATCGCCAAGCAGTTTGTCCTGGAAGTGCTGGCTGATGGGCCGGAGACGGACGGGGGTGATCCTGAGGGTGGATGGATCGACGCCCAGCTTGGGCCGATTTGCTATCCGGTCTACGATCCCGCCGTCGACCAGGGTCGCACGCCGGCCTATCTCGAGTTCAAACTGGTGCGTGCGGCCAAGCCATCGGCCCGGCCCTCGCCCAACAATCCCTTGGGCATGAGTCCCCCCGATCTGTCGGAAACTCAGCATGAGCTAGGTTACCTTCTCGTGTCCTTAACCCAGAACGATTCCCCGGTTCCGAGCTTCGCGCAGGATGGTCCGACACCCGTTGAGACGCTTCTGCGCAAGGCCAGGACCACCGGTCCGGTCAAAGCGGTACGATTGGATGAAGGCTTGCTCGTCGGGGAAAACCCCGAAGGCGAGATTGTCGCCAGCCTGGGAAACGCACCGATTTCCATCGATCCCAAGGTGCTGGAGATTGTGGGAAAAGAGTTCACCGGAGGGGACAACGGCCAGGGCGTTCAGGACGACAATCGCGTGGAGTTTCCCGTCCGCGGACACGCTTCCTATCGGGAGTTCAAAGCCGATCTGCTCACGAATCCTTTCTATGCCGAGCTGCGATGGTTGCGGGCCAAGAACGCCTCCTTGGAGTGGCGCGGCGTGTTGGGCAACGTTCCGAAATCCATCGTGGTGCCTTTGAATGCTCGAACCGTGCTGTTTGATAATCGTCGCGTGCGTTCGGCCGAACTCTCCGAGCCTGGTCTGGCCGCGTTAACCATTCCTACTGGCCGCAATGGTCTTTGGGTGACGGGCCAGAAGGCCGGCGGAGCCATGCTTGAGGTGGTCTTCGCGGACGGTACCTTTGAGCATGTTCTGCTGCACGCTGGAACCCTGGTTCCCCAACTCCCCACGCTCCAGTCGACGAGCGCCGGGTGGACGGCCTGGAAGTATTGGTACGCCGGCGGTTGGAGCGACCAACGACGCTACCAGCAATACCAGAATGATCCACAGATGTGCACCGGCGGGGCGAGCGGATGCGGTCCTGCTGCGTGGGCGATGTTGTATGGATGGTGGGATCGCAAAGGCTCACCCCGGTTGCTCAAGAGCACCAGCCAAGCGGACTCGCCGCTTTACAACGACGACAGCGTGTTGGACTGCAATCGGTATGTGTTCGATGAGGTGGGGCCGTTCTGTGTCAACGGGCAGGCGGCGACCATGCCATGGAACATGAAGCATGGGGCGAAATGGGCTCAGCATCGCAATGCCGGACGGGATATTACTTGGACTTGGGGCGTTCCCTACGCGAGCCCGGGCTCTGTGAGCAAGGCGGCCGATGCGATCAAGGCGGGGCGACCGGCGATCGTGGGCTTGGGCTTCTATTGGCATTACCCTCTGGCGTATGGGTACAAGGGACGGCAGTACAAGACCGGCTCGGTCGTTTGGAATACGCAGCGGTACTTCAAGTGCAACATGGGGTGGGGCGGGGATTCACCCCAGTGGCACAACGCCTCGAGCACTTGGTTCGCCACTCATGCTCGCTATTGGTGAGATCGGAACCAAACCAGGTCGGACCGATCCAGTGGAAGTTTAACTTCCACTGGAATCGGTCCGGCTCAGAGGACGGTTACTCGTCGCGATGTGTGGCGCTCAAAGTTGTGTGGTAACAGCAGTCCCACGCGTTGCGCACCCTTGCGACCGTCCTGCAAAGCCATGAACGTGCAACCGTAGCGCAAGAATGGGCCGTGCTCTGGGGTGTTTACCCCAGGGCGACGCGAGTTGAGATTGTCTGTCCCTGCCGGTAGTCGGGTTACACCCCATAGAACTCAGGAGAAGCCGCCCATACTTTGCGGTTCACGAATCAAAACAGCCGCAAGAGCAATGAAACACTCGATGCCCGCTGTCCTGGGGCAGACACCCCAGGAACATCAACACCAAACAAACCATAAAGTATGTCAAAAAAATCTGTCTTCTGCATCTCATCATCCCGTGAACAAGCCGATCGCATTGTCGATCAACTGAAGGCCGCCCACTTCTCCAATAACGATATTTCAGTGCTTTTCCCTGATAAGGGAACGTCGCGTGACTTTGCGCATGAGAAGAACACCAAGGCTCCCGAAGGCGCGGTCGCCGGGGCGGGCACCGGCGGTGTGGTTGGCGGTGCCTTAGGCTGGATCGTTGGGATTGGCGCGTTGGCGATCCCGGGCGTTGGACCGTTCATCGCGGCTGGACCCATTCTGGCAGCCCTTAGCGGGGCGGCCATTGGAGCGGCGGCGGGAGGCATCGCTGGCGGTCTGATTGGCTTGGGTATTCCAGAGCTCGAGGCCAAACGTTATGAGGGGAAAGTCAAGGAGGGCAACATGCTGCTGTCGGTTCATACTGAGAACTCAGCGGAAATCACCCGAGCCAAGGACATCTTCACTCAAGCGGGAGCCCAGGATATCTGCACTTCGGGCGAAGCCGCAGCCCCCAAAGGAAGTCGCGTGGTCGACCCTGTCGTCGGTCAGGACAAAACCGTCCTCGGCGTGGGCCACTGAGCTGTCTCAGCACCGGATATGAAGGCCCAAGCCAGTATCCCGGAAAGCGCTATGAGGAGGTAGAAGCGGACCTGCAGCGCAATTACGAAAAATCCAAAGGCAACGCAACCCTCAGCTGGGACAAGGCAAAGCACGCAACGCGGGATGCCTGGCATCGGGTCGAGAAAACGGTTTCCGAAGCGGGTGCCGCGGGCAAGGATCGCACCACCCCTGAGCGCAAGCGCACGGGGCCTGTGTCCTAGGCAGTATCTCACCCCTGGAGCCACCTCGCGGTGGCTCCAGGGGTCTTCCACCTACCTCACACCTTATCCGTTATTATGAGTCATTCAGAGAGTAGAGCCCAGGAATACGCACGCCGTTTTATTTCCACAACCGAAAGCGAGTTCATGGCTTACACGCCTGATGACTTTGCTGAGGATGTGGTGGTCGATGGACGCCCTCTACGGGTCACCGCGAAACAGCATATTGTCAAAGTGCTCTGGGGAGTGACTCCTCGGGCCCTAACCGACGGAGCCTCGGAGGAATCACCGTTAATGGCGGCTCCTTTCATCACTGTGGAACGTTTGAAGCACTCCGTTCAACCCACGGGTGACTGACCATTAAAGTCCAGCCAGGGTCGGGCGGGACAGGCTATCGTCAACCGGGTGGGAGAACTGCGCTTCAGGATAACTGGAGCGAAGCCGCACAGCCCTCGCTCCAGTTTGGGCCTCCTGAATGCACAACATGTTGCACCGGTACTCTGGTGACGGACGCACGTTATCCAACTAGCCCACATCTCTCAATGGGGTGTTCACCCCATACGAGTGCTACTGAACAACGATCCGGAGATTTGTGGGGGGCAACAGGGGGCTCGCTGCGGATTCTCCTGACTCATCATGCATCTGGTTGACAACACCCTTGCTGCCGATGATTTGGCTTAGGACCCTGGTCACCGCTGCCTTTTCTGTGGGGCTCTTGGCCGCTCCCGTTGCGGTGATGACTCCATGCGTCGTCTGAATCTTGGCCGTCACCCTTGCCGTGGATCGATGCAAGAGAAGTGCTGACTTGCCCAGAGCCGCTAGAGATGCGTCGTCGATGGATACTGGTTCGGCCTCTCCCTTTTCGAGGGCGGCCGCCCTAATAATGAGCAGGTTCTTAACCCCTAGGACTCCCGGAATTTCTTTCGCGATCCGTGCTGCCTTGTCCTTTTGTAGCAACCCGGAGGCTGTGCCGCAAAGTGTGGCCAATCCATCCTTCACTTCCACCGCGATCCGACTTGTGACCAGGTCGCGGTCAGACCGAAGTGCAGTTTTCACTCTCGAGTAGGTCAATCCGTCCGATTCCTCCCCCTGAGTTTTGGATTGAACGGTCACTTGGTTCTCGATGTTCGTCACCCCGGCGATGCTGGCCACGGTGTCCTCGGCGAGCGAACGGTGCACCACGTCGGCGACAGTTCCCGATATTTTCACCGATCCAGTGATCGAGCTTACCGTGATGGAGTCGTATTTCAGGAAGTTCCTGAAAACGTAGGACGACCTCGCTGAGCGTTCGATTCGGGCATCGCTTTCGGAAATCGTCGGTATCGCTGCGAGAACTTGCGTTGGCGACACGCTCAACAGCAATACTGTCCCAAGACTAAGGATGGTCTTCATAGGTTGTTTTTCTTGTAAGAGTTCGCTTCCGACAGGTTCCACTTCGGCTGGCTGGGATCATCGCCGCTGTGCAGTCAGTGCTGGCCTATCGCGATTTCTGAGGTTAATCCCAAGCGTCGCACTGCCTATGGGGTGTAACCCTCACACCTCCGAGAATGGGGCCGGGTAATACCCCATACTCATCGCTCTTGTCCTCCTGCATGGTTGGGCCTGATTCTCGAAAAGCATTGTTGCCTCAGGAGGATCGGTTGGAACGAAAAAACTATGCAGATCCTGTCCTCACGGCTTCAAAACTGGATCGCTCGTCCTATTGGTCTGCGCCCAGTTGCGACGGAACCGCCTTTGCGGGGCGAGCTCTTCAGCGTGGACCAGCTGGCGCGGCATGCGGCCGCTCTCGCAGTCCATCACCAGGTCATTACGCGGCGGGGCTCGAATAATCTTTTAAGTCGTTTGGAGCAAAATGAGGACATCCTGCGAGCGTTCAACCACGCGACACTCACGGTAGACAAAACCCGGCGGGTGACCCCTGCGGCTGAATGGCTGCTCGATAATTTTTATCTCATCGAGGAACAAATCCATCTGGCTAGGCGGCATCTTCCACGTGGTTATAGCCGGGAGCTTCCGCGCTTGGTCGATGGACCCTCGGCCGGACTTCCACGTGTCTATGACATCGTCCTCGAGATGATCTCGCACGTCGACGCCCAGATGGACGCACCGGGGCTGAGCGCGTTCGTGGCAGCCTACCAGAAAGTGGTTTCCTTGAAGCTGGGGGAGCTGTGGGCGATTCCCATCATGCTGCGGCTGGGTTTAATTGAGAACCTTCAGCGTGTCACCAGCCGATTGAATATCGCAAGGGATGACCGTGATCTGGCGGATCTCTGGGTGGATCGATTGCAGGACATGGCTGAAAAGAACCCTTCCCATCTGGTGATCGTGGTGGCGGATATGGCCAAGGCTGACCTGCCGGTGTCTAGTTCGTTCGTAGCTGAATTCTGTCAGCGGCTATCCCGGCAGAGCCCGGTCTTGCATCTCGCGCGGGGCTGGCTGGAGCAGCGACTCGCTGATCATGGACTCGGCATCGAGCAGCTCGTCCACCAGGAAAGCCAGAACCAAGCGGCTGACCAGGTTTCCGTCAGCCACAGCATCGCGAGTCTGCGATTGCTGAGTTCCATGGACTGGAAGGAGTTCGTCGAATCCCTCAGCCAGGTTGAAGCCACGTTGCGATCCGACTCGATGGACGTTTACAGCAAGATGGATTTCGCGACCCGCGATCGCTATCGACATGCCGTCGAGTACTTCTCGCGGCACAGCCGGCTGTCAGAGACCGAGGTGGCGCACCGGGCTGTCCAGCTGGCTCAGGGTGGCCGAACCCAGGGAGCTGACGCGCTCCGCCAAGCTCACGTTGGCTACTACCTGATCGACAAAGGGCGGACTTCCTTGGGCGCGGCGGTCGAGATTCGGTGGCCGTGGGGATCTGTGAAGGAGCGTTTGATTAGGCGTTTTCCACTCACGTTCTACACGGGCGGCGTTGGTCTTTTCAGCGGGCTCGCAACCCTCGGCTTTGTATACCACGCACATACCATGGGTGTGCACGGGGGCAAGCTTACGTTGATTAGCCTGATGTTTCTCCTGTGCGCCAGCCAGCTGGCAGTAGCGCTCATGAATTGGCTCTCCACGCTGCTTCTGCAGCCCAGCTTGCTCCCGCGCATGGACTATTCCACTGGAATCGTTCCTGAGTGCCGCGCCATGGTTGTGGTCCCTACTATGCTCACCAGCTTGGCTGGGGTGGACCGCCTCATCGAGAGTTTGGAGATTCATCAGCTGGCCAACCGCGATGACCATCTCCACTTCGCCTTGCTCACGGACTTTCGCGATGCATCCGGAGAAACCCAGCCGGAGGACGAACCCTTGTTGCAGAGGGCCAGGCAAGGGATGGAGCGACTGAACCAGAAGTATCCCTCGGCCGCCCAAACCCGGTTCTTCCTCTTTCACAGGCCGCGCCGTTGGAACGCGAGCGAGGGTGTGTGGATGGGATACGAGCGCAAGCGGGGTAAGCTGACGGAGTTCAATGCGCTGCTTCGAGGGGGAGGAGGAGGCTGCTTCTCGGAGATTGTTGGCGACACGACCATTCTGCCCGGGGTGAAGTATGTCATCACGCTGGATACCGACACCCATTTGCCGCGTGAAGCCGCGCGTCAGCTCGTGGGCACGATGGCGCATCCTCTGAATCATCCCGTGTTCGATGAGGGCCGGGGCGTCGTCGCCGAGGGATACAGCATTCTGCAACCACGAGTCAGCGTTAGCCTGCCGAGTGCACGACGGTCGTGGTTTGTTCGGCTCTTTGCCGCCGACGCGGGCATTGACCCCTATACCCGTGAGGTTTCCGACGTTTACCAGGACGTCTTCGGGGAAGGCTCCTTCATTGGCAAAGGAATCTATGACGTCGATGCATTCGAGCGGGCGATTCACGGGCGCTTTCCGGAGAATACAATTCTCAGCCATGATCTCCTCGAATCGTGTCATGCTCGCTCGGCCCTGGTTTGTGATGTCGAGTTGTATGAGGAATTTCCGTCCCGTTACAACGTGGATATGGATCGTCGGCACCGTTGGATTCGCGGCGATTGGCAGATCACCCAATGGCTCCTCCGTCGGGTCCCCGGATCCGGCCTTCGCCGGATCACCAACCCGCTCTCCGGATTGTCGCAGTGGAAAATTTTCGACAATCTGCGGCGCAGCCTTGTTCCGTTGGGCTTGCTGGGCTTAATGCTTGGCAGTTGGCTCTTTTTACCCCAGCTGAGCAGCCTGGGGACTCTGCTGGTCTTCGGGATCATCGGGCTTCCCAGCTGTTTGGCTGCGCTGGTGGAGCTGGTGCGCAAACCCGTGGATCTGCCTTGGGGGATGCATTTGGAAGGCGTGGTGGGATCAGTCAGCCGGCAACTGGGCCAGATTTTCCTGACCCTCGCCTTCCTGCCCTATGATGCTTTTATCAGCGTGGATGCAATCGGTCGGACGACGGTCCGGCTGCTTTTCACGCGCCGTCGGCTGCTCGAATGGAAAACATCGAGCGACTCGGATCGGGTTGCGCATGCGGATCTGGCGGGATTCTACGCGACGATGTGGATCGCTCCGTTGGTTGGAGTCGCCGCCGGCATCCTTTTGGTGTTTTTGCAGCCGACTCACTTGCCGCAGGCAGTTCCACTGCTCGGATTGTGGCTGGTTGCTCCGTGGATCGCGTGGTGGATCAGTCAGCCGATTGAGTCTTTCGATCCGGCCTTGTCGGCTGAACAAGTGCTTTTCCTCCGGAGAACGGCCCGGCGGACTTGGAGCTACTTCGAGACCTTCGTAACGGCTCGGGAGAACTGGCTTCCGCCGGACAATTTTCAGGAAGTCCCCGTCCCCGTTGTCGCCACCCGGACCTCACCCACGAACATGGGACTGGCGCTCCTGGCCAATTTGGCCGCGAGGGATTTCGGCTATCTTTCACTCGGAGGCTTTGTGCGTCGAACGAGCGCCGCCCTATCCACCATGCAAGGCTTGGAGCGAAATCGCGGTCACTTTTACAATTGGTATGAAACCCGAACGCTGCGGCCGTTGCTTCCCCTCTACGTGTCGAGTGTGGACAGTGGCAACATGGCCGGACATCTGTTGATACTCGGCTCTGGGTTGCGAGAACAGTCCGATGAACTCATCTTCAGCTCGCGGGTCTTCGCCGGGCTTGATGACACCGTCAAGATTCTGCAGGAGCTGGAGCCTGGCAATCCGGAATTGTCGACGCTGGCTACTGATCTGACAGCCACTCCCGCTGGCTTGCGCGCGTCCCTGGCGCTGCTGCGAAAAGTCAGCTGGCAGGCTTCGGCGTTGGCGGTGAGCTTGGAGAACCGTTCGGCCGAGCTGGCCAGCTGGTCACAAGCACTGAAGCTCCAGTGTGCGGATCATGTGGAGGAGTTGTTGTTCCTTGCGCCGTGGTTGCGGATTGTGCACTCCACCGGGATCGGATCATCAGGGCTGGCCGCCGAACTTGGTCGGCTGGATCAGGCAGTCACGCTCCGTGAGATCGCAGAGCTGGAGCCGTTGCCGGGGGCGGCTGGCGACCACGGTGACTTGCTGGCCTCCGTGAGGGAGGCCAGCACCCGCGCTCGGATCCGTATCGCCCACCTTGAGCAGCTGGCTCTTCAGGCCGAGGGAATGGCCACTGGAATGGACTTCGCGTTCCTGTTCAACCGCTCTCGGGATCTTTTTTGCACCGGCTTCAATGTGACCGAAGGCCGGTGCGATGCGGGGTTCTACGACCTGCTGGCCTCGGAGGCCCGGCTGTGCAGCTATGTCGCCATCGCGATGGGACAAATCCCGCAGGACCACTGGTTCTCCCTGGGGCGTCTGCTGGTAGCCGTTCAAGGATCACCGATCCTGGTTTCTTGGAGCGGCTCGATGTTTGAGTACTTGATGCCCCTGCTGGTCATGCCCAATTACCCGAATACGCTGCTCGACCACACCTGTCGCGCGGTGGTGGAGCAGCAGATTGAGTATGGCAGAGTCCGTGAGGTTCCATGGGGCATCTCCGAGTCCGGTTACAATCGCACTGATGTTCAATTCAACTACCAGTATCGCGCCTTTGGCGTCCCGGGGCTAGGGTTGAAGCGCGGGCTTAGCGAAGACCTGGTGGTGGCTCCATACGCCACTGCGATGGCGTTAATGGTCGCCCCCGTTGACGCCTGCGAGAACCTGCAACGGCTAGCGCAGGAGGGACGTGTGGGAACTTGTGGTTTTTACGAGGCGGTGGATTATACACCGGCACGACTGCCACCTGATGGCCGGAGCGCCACCATCAGGTCGTTCATGATCCACCATCAAGCGATGAGCCTTCTGGCGATGGTCCATGTTATCCATGACCGGCCGATGCAGAGGCGCTTCCTCGAGTGCCCGATGCTGAAGGCGGCCGACCTGCTTCTGCAGGAACGGGTGCCTAGGACGGCCCCGACCGTGCTGTCGGAAGACCTGGATCTGGAGGAGCCGCGAGCCTTCGCGGGCGATGGTGAGCAGATCATGCGGGTCCTCACCCACCCCAACTCCCCGGCGCCCGAGGTTCATCTGCTGTCCAACGGGAGCTATCACGTCATGGTCAGCAGTGCCGGAGGGGGCTACAGTCGCTGGCGCGACCTGGCGGTCACCCGTTGGAGGGAGGATGCCACCAGGGATTGCTGGGGGACATTTGTCTATTTGCGCGACGTGGCGACCGGAGAGTTCTGGTCTACCGCATTCCAACCCACGCTCCGGGCGACGAAGGGCTATGAGGCCATCTTCACCCAGGCCCGCGCGGAGTTTAGGCAGCGCCACGTCGGTCTGGAGATCCATACCGAGATCAGCGTGTCGCCGGAGGACGATGTGGAGTTGCGGCGCGTCACCATCACCAATCGTTCGACGGGTTCGCGGGAAATTGAACTGACCAGTTACGCCGAGGTGGTGCTTGCCAATCCCGCTGCCGATGCCGCGCATCCTGCATTTAGCAATCTCTTCGTGCAAACCGAGTTCGCGCGGGCCTCGTCCTCGATTCTCTGCACTCGGCGCGCTCGATCCCAGGATGAGAGGCCTCCATGGCTTCTGCATCTACTCCTGGGCCAGGGGGGTGAACTTGGGGAGGTTTCCTGTGAAACCGACCGATCGCGGTTCGTCGGACGGGGTGGCAGCTTGATGAACCCGGCGGCGATGCAGGACCTGGCGCCGCTTTCCAATACGGCGGGCTCCGTGCTCGACCCGATCGTCTCGCTGCGGCGAAGGGTCAAGCTAGCCCCGGAAGCTACAGCCACACTCTACTTGGTTCTCGGGGTCTCCGAGAGCCGCCAAGCGGCCCTCGAGCAGGTGGAGAAATATCAAAGTTCGCGCATGGCGGACCGCGTCTTTGATCTGGCTTGGACTCATAGCCAAGTGACGTTGCACCAGCTCAACATCACCGAGGCGGAAGCCCAGGTTTATGGTCGCTTGGCTGGCGCTTTGATCTATGCCGACGCTGCGAGGCGGGCCAGCCCGGCCGTCTTGCTTAATAATCGGCGGGGACAGAACGGACTCTGGAGCTATGGAATCTCCGGTGATGCGCCGATCGTGCTGCTCCGCGTTGGAGACTCGGAGAAGATCGAGATTGTTAGGCAGCTGATCCAAGCGCATTCGTTTTGGCGCATGAAAGGGTTGACGGTGGACCTGGTCATTGTGAACGAGGATACGTCGATCTACCGCCAATCGCTGCAGGAGCAGATCACGAGTCTTATTTCCTCCGGCATCGAGGCGCAAATGCTTGATAAGCCGGGAGGCATCTTTGTTCGCCGCCTCGAGCAGATTCCCAACGACGATCGTGTGCTGCTGCAATCGGCGGCTCGCATCGTGCTCTATGACGAGAAGGGAACACTTGATGAACAGCTTGAACATCGCAGTGTGTTGGAGCCGTTAATCCCGCCCTTGCTGGTCTCACGCGCGCATTCTCGCGAGGTCTCTGGTTCTCTCCCAGTTCGCGATCTGCAGTTTGACAATGGATTGGGTGGCTTTACGCCGGACGGCGAGGAGTATGTTATCACTCTCGAACCCGGCCGGATGACACCCGCTCCCTGGGTGAATGTACTGGCGAATCCCTCGTTCGGCACCGTGGTCTCGGAGAGCGGCGCAGCCTATACCTGGGCGGAGAACGCGCATGAGTTTCGTCTGACCCCCTGGAGCAACGACCCCGTTCAGGACACGGCCGGTGAGGCGCTTTATATTCGGGACGAACAGACAGGAGAATTTTGGTCACCGACGCCTTTGCCGTCGCGCGGGCAGACGCCTTATGTCATTCGACATGGCTTCGGGTATACTGTGTTCGAGCATACGGAGCATGGAATTGCCTCCGAGTTGTGGGTGTATGTGGCCGTTGATGCACCGGTGAAGTTCACTGTGTTAAAGCTGCGCAATGTCTCGGGCAGGGTGCGCCGCATCTCCGTCACGGGCTACTGGGAGTGGGTGTTGGGTGATCTCCGAAGCAAGAGTCTGCTTCACGTGCAGACCGAGGTCGACATCAAGACCGGGGCTCTCTTGGCGCGCAATTACTACAATACCGAGTTCCCGGAGCGGCTGGTGTACATCGATGTAAACGACGCCACCCGCACGCTCACCGGCGACCGAAAGGAGTTCATCGGGAGAAACGGAAGCTTGTCGCAGCCAGCGGCCCTGAGGCGCGCGCGGCTATCAGGAAGAGTAGGTGCCGGGTTGGATCCTTGTGGCGCGGTTCAGATTGCCTTTAATCTTTCCCCTGGGCAGGAACGCGAAACGAGCTTTCGGCTGGGCGTGGGCCGCAATAGCGGCGAACTGCAGAGTTTGATCCGGCGGTTCCGTAGAGCCGATGCTTGCCGCTCCGCGCTCGAAAGTGTTCGGGAGTATTGGAAGAAGACCCTTGGGGCCGTGCAGGTGGAGACGCCGGATCGGGCGGTCAACGTGATGGCCAACGGCTGGCTTCTTTATCAGACCTTGAGCTGCCGGGTTTGGGGTCGGAGCGGGTTCTACCAGTCCGGAGGTGCGTATGGATTTCGGGATCAGCTGCAGGATGTCATGGCCTTGGTCCATTGCGAACCGGCGATCTCCCGCGAGCACCTGCTGCGCGTCGCCGCGCACCAGTTTCGCGAAGGTGATGTTCAACATTGGTGGCATCCCCCGGCTGGACGGGGAGTGCGCACGCACATCTCCGACGATTATCTATGGCTGCCCTACGTGACCTGTCGGTACGTCCGGTGCGTGGCCGACACCGGAGTGCTCGAGGAGAGAATCCCCTTCATTGAGGCCCGTGCGGTTAAGCCGGATGAGGAAGCCTATTACGACCTGCCGAATCGTTCCGAGGAGACGGACACGCTTTACCAGCATTGCGTCCGCGCCATTGAGCGCGGATTGCGCTTTGGCGAGCACGGTTTGCCATTGATGGGCTGCGGCGATTGGAATGACGGCATGAACAAGGTCGGGAATGAGGGACGCGGCGAGAGCGTCTGGCTCGCGTTCTTTCTCTACGACGTGCTCACTCAATTTGCGTCCCTCGCCCGCGCTCGGCTAGACATCCCCTTTGCTGAACGATGCCTCGAAGAAGCTCGTAAGCTCCAGGAGAACATTGAGCAGCACGCCTGGGATGGCGGATGGTATCGTCGTGCCTATTTCGATAGTGGCGAACCGTTGGGTTCAGCGCTCAACCCGGAGTGCCAAATCGATTCGTTGCCGCAAAGCTGGTCGGTGATCAGCGGGGCGGGACATCCGCCCCGGACCCGCTTGGCGATGGACGCGGTCGACCAGCGCCTCGTGCGGCGAAGCGCGAAGCTCGTGCAGCTGTTTGACCCCCCCTTCGACAAGGCGGCGATGAACCCGGGCTATATCAAGGGCTACATTCCTGGAGTGCGTGAGAACGGCGGGCAATACACGCACGGCGCCATTTGGACGGCCATGGCCTTCGCTCTGTTGGGCGAAGATGATCGGGCGTGGGAGCTCTTCCGGCTCTTGAATCCCATCCACCATGGAAGCACGGCGAAGCAAATCCAGACGTACAAGGTTGAACCCTACGTAGTGGCTGCGGACGTCTATGCAGTTGCTCCGCACACAGGTCGCGGCGGTTGGACTTGGTATACTGGTTCGGCTGGCTGGATGTACCGTCTACTGGTCGAGACGCTTCTTGGTGTAAACATTGAAGGCGATCGATTGCGTCTGACCCCGCGCCTGCCGAAGGCCTGGAGGAAGTATACCATTCACTATCGGTACCATCAGACCATGTACCACATCACGATCAGCCATCCCTCCGAGGGGGTCGCGACGCCGAGTCGACTCCTACTCGACGGAAAGCCACTTCCTTCAGAAATCGTGCCCTTGGTCGATGACCGTCGCGATCATAGCGTCGAGTTAACAGTCGCTACCCCCAGGGCGGCATCACCCGATGGGAAGGTCGGCTGAATCGTAGCGTTCAACCCCAATCGCCTAAGAGTGTCCAGGTCTTCACTGGCCCACAATTCGAAAGAAGCGGCTTCTTGCTTCGGGCAATTCGAGTGAGATGGTCATGGCGCTGCCAGTGCCCGTGATTGGATCTGGGAAGGTGCTCCAGACCGTCGAACCCGGATCGGCAGTGAACTCCACCCGGTAGTCTGTCGAGGGGGCGCTCTCGAACGTCAAATTTACGAAAGGCGGATCCAAGTCGACGGAGAGGATGGCCGGGCGATTGTCGTCATTGAGGATCGTGACTATCACTCTGTCGACGCTTCTCATCGCGTGCGTAGCGTCCAGAAGCTCGAGTGAGAAGGTCTCGTTAGGTTCGCGTCGAGTGTCCGTCACGATCGGCACTCGGACGATGGCGGAAGTTTGACCGGGGGCGAAGCTGACCCAGCCGGCTCGGGTAAGAAAGTCCTGACCTGCAAGAGCCGTTCCTTCGAGGGTAGCGTAGTGCACGTGGACAGGGCGGGGCGTGGGCCGTGAGAGGTTCAGAGTCACCTCCGCGGGGATCGATCCGTCGTTTCCTTCCATCTGCGCGACGGGAGTCGCGCTGAGGACAGGCAGGTCATCGTCGAGGAGGGTTATTTCCACCTCGGATTGGAGTAGGCTGATATCTTTGGAACTCAATCGGAGCCTTAGAGTTTCATCCCACTCCGGCAGACTGTCCCGAACCACGAAAGAAAGCACCGCCAGGGTTTGATTGGGCGGAAACGCAATAACACCTGATTGCGAGACAATATCCGCGGCGCTCGCGGTGACGAACGATGTGGTGTATTGCACCTCGGCGAGTCGCCCCATGGGTCGGGAGAGGCGGACTGTCAGGGACCCCCGTGATGCCGCGGTCCCTTCCCTGACCACGATATCCGGGAAGAGCAGCATTGGGGGAGGGAGCACGTTGATAGTGGTGCTGGCGGTTACAGAATTACTGGAGACATCGGCAGGGTCGCTGTGGATGGTCGCAGTGACCGTAACCTCTCCCGCGGTTTCTGACCGTACCATGAGCACGATATTGCTGACGCCGAGAAAACCATCGAGCGGCAGTCGCAGTGGATTCGAACCCGCGCCGACACTTCCGGGTGAGAACGTCATGCCGGGCGGGAGGCTGACGTCGATTGCGCCTTGTCGAACGGCCCAAACGGAGGAGTTGGTGACGCAGAGTGTCAGTTCTAGATCCGCTGGAGAGAGTTCGACGGCTTCCGTGGGCTTGAACCCAGCAGAGAGCCTTACCTGTGCGGGTTCGAAGTCGCTCAACCGGAACACAGAGCCTAGGTCGGAAAGTATGAGGATGCCATGGGCTCCCAAGGTGAGCATGCGGGTTTTGTCCCGGTTGATGGTCAATCCCGAGTCCTCTAAATCCGCTAGAAAGCGTGGTTGCAGCGAGAGTGGATCAAAACCCTCCACGCGCAGAACCCTATTCCGTAGGATCGGGTCGAAGTTACTAGCACGCAGGATCAGCCCATGAGTTTCATCCAGAACGTAACTTGCATAGTTGGGTGGTGGATCAATGATTTGCTGCGTGTCGAATCGCACCCTCCGTCCCATGCGTAGCATCAGTCCCCCCTCGATCTCTTGAGGATCATCGGGAACCGACGAGGACCACGCGGCAGAGTCGAGATTCAACTGCAGTTGGATTCCCTCCCGGTTGAGTAGGTAGGTTCGTAGCGTGCTCGGAGTTTGCACGACAAGGTGGCCGTTCTTCAGGAAGAGGAACTTCGTCCAGACGAATCCGGTGGGAGCCTCCGTGAGAGGTTCACCCGTGGCGACACCTTTTACAAATTGACGGACCACGACTTGGCCCGTGTCGTTCGGCGCTAGGATCGCCATCACTACCGTCTCGTGGCTTCCGGGTAGACTGGCGATCGCGATCGCCCTCCCTCCCTCGGAATCGTAAGAGAAGCTATGTTCGATCATGTAAGTTTGTAGATTGACCAAGGAAGCCCGGCGGTCTGCCGTCAATACCCACGCGTGGAGGCCGTCCTGGCAATCGCTGACGTCGGTCGGCAGGCCGGGCAGTCCGATGCGGTTGGTGGTGATGAGATTGTTCGGATCCACCATCCACAGGGCGGGATCTGCTGTTGGCAGGACGAGTAGTTGATCCCTTTGCGCGCTCCATGTTGCGGTCCTGATGCCTGAGTAGCCTAGGCTAGCCAAGACGCCGGGAGCCAGAGGGGTTTCGGTGAAGAGGTTGACTCCGGCTCCATTATTATCGGGGTTTAGGTCATCTAGCCACCCACCTACCTGCATGCGGACGTCATAGATGCCAGGTAGGGTTGCGGTAGCGTCGAACCGCAGTGTCCAGGTCTGCCGTGGCTCGAGTGGTTGGGTGCGAATGCTGAGGGTTCCGTCAAAGTCTTGCAGTTGGCAGCCCTCGCATCTGAAGGCTGAGAGGTGCATGCCGTTTCGAAGGCTCGTGACGGCAACCGATGTCTGCCGGATGGTAGTGGGCCCGGCGTTGGAAACCGTAAGGGCAAACGGGGATGGGAATCCTACCTTGATGGGAGCAGGGGGGGCTAGGGTCATTAGCGCCAGATCACCCTTGGGATAGGCGGCCGTGAGGTCGCTGACGGCGGAGTGATCTTCCAGGGTGGGGTCCGGACTGGTGGATAAGATGGAAGCCTCCAGGCGGGAGCCGCCATTCAGCGGTATCCCGTGAACCAGGACGACGCTCCGGGAGTGGGCGGGTATGGAGGGAAATATCCCGACGAACTCATCCGCCCGTGGGATCATGGTGAGGCCTTCGAAGCTGAAGGGACCGACGGGCGATCCTATCGCTCGAATCGTCAGCCGCACCGGTCTCGAGGCGGCGGCAGACTGGTTGGTGACGGAGACTTGCCAGATCGCCGATTCCTCAGCCACCGGGTTCGCCGGAGGCGTGATCGACACCGCCAGGTCGGCCTCGGCCCCGCTGTGCCGCAGCGGTGAATGGATCAGGAGGATCTGCTGACTGGACGTCAGGATCGCAATTCCATCCGTACCCCACAAAACCGGCGGACCCCAGCAGCGATCATTCGGAGAGAACGCTTGAGCCTCCAGCGTGGAGAAGGTCTCTCGAGCGAAGCGCCTCAGGACACCGTAGGAGCATCCCAAGAGTTCCCCGGAGGAGGGATCGATCACGAGGCCCTCAGCTTCTGGTGTGCGGTCGGCCAGTGTCATGGTGTCGAGGTGGAGGGGTTGTCCACTGGCAAACAGGTATGTTCCATCACCGATTAAGAATGGTTCTCCAAAGGAGGTCGGCAAGGTGTTTCCGCTGAACTCCGTCTCCAACCCGCCAGGCTTCACTGACAGGCGACGGAGCGTGGTGGGGGTGTAGCTCCACAGGTTTGTGCCCGAGTACGCCAGTCGGCTGTCGCCAGTCTCCGCAAAGACGGAGAGCGGTAACGGATCGGCATCCAAGTAGAGTAGCACCTGGGTGGTGGTGGCCACCACCACCGAGCGCGGGTTGCCGGCCACCGGTAGAAAATCCAGGATCGAGTCATTCGGTATCAGGATGGAGACCTCTTTCGAGCCGGTGGCGAGATTCCAACGAACAAGGCCATTGGTCCCTACCCTCGCGTAAAGCATGCTACCGTCGTCACTGGTGCGGAGCTTGCCCGGAGTGCCCACCACTTCCAGGAAGGAGAGTTCGGTGCCGGTCTCCGGATCGAAGATAGCCACCCCGTCGCGACTGTCCCCGGCGGCTTTGGAAATGGAGGCGTAAAGACGATCTCCGGCCGGGTTGCCAGCTATGGCGGTCGCGCCGAAAATCAGTTCGCGCACGCCGGCCTGCTCCGGGCCAGTGGCCCGCACCGTGGTTTCCAGGATCGCGTTGGGACTACTGCTCCCACTAGCGCTCAGGATGGCGGTGCGGACCCGGAAAAGGCCTGGGGTGCTAGCATATAGTGGGAGGCTGACCCGTGTTGACTCGCCGGGGGCCAGATCTGGGATCAGCAGGGTCTGGTGAGGGGATTGGGTGCTTTCTAGAATATTCCCTCGCGCAAAAGTGGGACCGCTGTTGCTGATCACATAGGAGAGTTGGCCGCCTGTTGGCTTGTAGCCACTTTCCCAGTGGTCGAGTTGGATGTCCGGAAAGGGGTCCAGGTGTAAACCCAAGTTGGGTTGTTGCGCATCCATTAGGGGGCTTTCAACCATGACGAGCTTCGCGCCGGTTTCCTCAATGTAAGCCAGTCCCCGGTCTCCCCAAGGCGCCAATCGAGACCCTTTCATCGGACGGTAGGGAAGTTCGTGTCCGGTTAAGGGAGCCCAGGAATCCAGTGCGCGCACCTTCACACTGGTGGAATTGCGGTCCACCAGAAGCTGAGTGTGGCGGGCCTCGCTCACGAGGGTGAGGCCGTCGGGAAGAAAATTCTCCAGGATCCGGGTCAGATTGTCCGCATGGAAAATGGCGCCGTCGCCGTGGTAGAGGCGGTTGCCTGAGAGGGTGAGGTTGGGCTGTTCGCTGGAGCTGTTGGGGAGTTGGACGGAGGCCACGAGCGTCACTCCCTCCGCTCCCAGTCGGTAGCGCGAGAGGAGGCCGGTGGTCCGGGAGAACGCCTCATTGCCATTCCGGCCGGAAATCAGGTTGAGGTTGAAGACTGGATCTTCAAGCGTCACCGTGGCCCCGACCAGGTTGCCGCCCTCGAGTAAGGCCACTTTCGTAGTGCTGGGTCGGTTCCCCGCGACGATGACCGCCACCCGTTCTCGACCGCCCGGCAGCACCACCACGTCAAGTGGCCGTGGTGAAGGAACGATACTGGTTAGTGTCACCTCGCGATCGAACTTCCAGGCGGATAGGTCCACACGCTGAAGAGTTCCGGTGGAGGAGGCGAGCCAAGCCACGGCCCCATCCTCCGAGAGTGCAATCCGGTTGGCGCGCCGCGGCAGCTCCAGAATCCGGCTCGTGGTTCCGCTGGTCGCGTCGACCTCCATCAGCAACGCGGGAGTGTTGTTCGTAGGAGCGGCGAGGGCTAGAAGCTTTGAGATTCCGGGAGCGCTGGCGAAATCCAGCACCGGCTGCGACAGCAGACTTCCCTGCAGCACCTGCACATGCATGAGGTCAGAGTTGGTGCCGGCCACGCTCATTTTCAGGGTCAGATTCAGATCTTCGCCAGTGAACGTCACATTGCCGGACCATAACCCGTTGGCAAATTGAACTGATTGCGGTTGAATCGAGGCTTTTGCCAACTCGCCCAGGCTGAGTCTGCCGGGGCCATTGTAACGTTCAACGCCGTTGTATTGGTTTAGAGTCCCTGACTGCCAGAGGGTTGGGATTGAACCCAGGAAGCAGGTCGCCTTCCCGCCGAGGCCGACGCGTCGGACATCGATCTCGTCGTCCCATAGCGTGATGCGGGTGAATTGTAGCGCACCGTCTCCGAATGAATAGGCCGCCGACACATCAGCCACTCCGTTGGTGGCGTCGTCGTTGGGAGCAACCACCGGAAAATCGACATCCAGGACACCGGCCCGCACCACCACCACCGCGGGAAGGCTGAGCCGAGTGCTCGAGGAGGAGATGGGAATCTGAAGGTCGGCCGCATGCGCAACTGCCAAACGGATATGCCCGTTGGTGGTTGACCCCTCAGTCAGTAGCGTTGGAAAGGTGATGGAGTAGAACTGACGTTCATCATCGATGACCGACACCGCGGCTTTCGCCAACCCTCCGCTGCCGGTGTGTGCAGAGATGGTTGACTTGTAGGGCGTAAAGTTGGCCGCGGAGTCGTTGTCCAAGCCGATCGCAAAATCAGCTGAACGGGCACCGGCTGGAATGACTAGCTCGCCGGGTATTCTCAGCGGTGGTTCGGCCGCCAGACGTACTGAGACTGCGTGCGTGGCTACGAACGGAAGTAACAGATGTCCATTCAACGCTGAGAGGCCGATGTTCTCGGGGAGAGATGCAGGCGCCAGAACGGTGAGGGATACGGCCTCGTGATCCTTGTTTCGCAAGGCTCCGGTGGCCGCGATAAACCCCGGCGCACTTGCCGTGAGTGTTACCAGGGCATCGCCATCGGGAACACCGTCATTGAGATTCGAAAAGGGCACCGAGACGGAGTTGAAACCGGAGGGAATAGTCACACTTGAGGGAATGCTGAACTCGCCGGAGGCATCCAGGCTCAGGTGGATATCCAAAGGTGCCGTCAGTGGGCTTGGCATGGAAATGATCGCTTCACCCACTACGCCTGGTGACGCCTCGGACGCCTGAGCTGCGGAGAGTGGCAGCGAAAGGGTTAACCGCGGAGCCGCTCTCAGTGGGATTGAGGAGATGCTGCCAAAGCGGCCCGTCGCATCCTCAGCCAGTATGGTCAAGTTGCCTGAACCGATCGAGGGGAGTAGGACGTCACCCGTCCACGCGCCATCGGTCAGGAGGATGTGGGCCAGTTCCTTGGCTTGTACCGGCGCCCAGGGCAGATTTAGAGTGCTGTTAGTGACCCCAAGCGAAGGGGTGCCATTCGTCCAATCTTGACTTGAGCTTTGGTTTTGATGGCCCTGACGCAACATGGATCCTCCCAGGGAAGGGGGGAAAAGCACGGGACCCCGCAGATCCATGTCAGCAAGCAGCGTTGGTGGTGTTCCTATCCACACCTGATCGATCGTGTTCCCAGATGCATCTAGTAGGCGGAAGAAGACATTGCCTGCGACCGTTGTGCCCAGGCCGTGGCTCCCGGAGAGTTGGGGGAAGGAGCTGGGGGTTGAACTGAACGGGGTCCAGGTAAACACGCTCCGGCCTGGCAGGATGCTCCCTTCCGGAACCTGGGTCCATAGATTGCCAAAATTGTAGTAGTATCCCGAAGACCATGCTTGAAGTTGCCACCGACTGACGTCCAAAGACTCATCGCCAGGGTTGGTTACCTCTATGGATCCCAGCCCTAGGTTGATTTCGCTCAAGACCGGAGTCGTTGCAGCTGGTATCAGCGTCCGTAGCGTCACATTCCCCTGCCAGGATTCGCTCGGATTGCCATCTGGATCGAGCGCCTGTACGGACAGGGTCAGTGGTTGCCCGGCGATTGGCTGCTGATCCAGGACCCGGATTTCGAACGACGCAGGGAGGGATTGGCCTTGCAGAGGATGTTCCCAGTTCCACAGCAGGAAGTGGACAGCCATGGCCAGGCAGAGGGGAAGGGCGACGCATCCTTGGAGCATGGTGGCACTATAAGTTTCGCCCCGTGTCTGTCAAGAAAGCCACGACGGAACCTGGGCATTACCCGCCGGTTACAAGGCCCACCTCTTGCATCCAGCCGGGATTCCGCGGCTGAAGGTCTATCGAGTGTTACCTGCGCCGGAAAACCTGTGAAGTTCGCCCTCTTTTAAGGCCAGTTGAGAGCCGTCGGGTTTTACAATGGCACCCGAGCCGTTAATTCGCGATCCATCCGACATGGCCATGACCTGCCCGGCCCGCAGTTCGATTCGGCCCCCGTCCTTGAAGAGCACCACTTTGCCCTTTTCGATCCGGGCTGTGTCCGTGGCTTCAACGCCTCCTGCGTTCAGCCGCACGATCTGGCCATCAAGCAAACGACGGGTGGCATTGCGCGGGCTGACCATGCGGCCGTCAGGATACACGCGCGTGCCGTCGGCGAGTTGTGTCATGGTGGTCAAGAGCTGCGGCTCACCGTTTTGAATCAAGAGAATCTTCCCGCCATGGGACGTCACGTGATCGTCCACTGGAACTACGCTGCCGTCGGGACTGGTCAGACGTCCGTCGCGGCTGAGCACCTGACCTTCCGTCAAAGCGCGCTTCTTTCCGCCGGCCACGGTGAACGTGCCAGTGGTCTCGACGACGATGTTCCTCGGCAGCGAGACCTCATTGGTGGCTGCGACGGACGTGCCGTCGATCACCGCCATGAGCACACCTTTTGTGAACGACACGCTCTGGACTTCTCCGCTAGCGGGTTTCTCCGCGGCTGAAATCGAACAGACTGCGGGCGCAACCATTCCAAACGTCAGGCCTGCAAGCATCGAGAGTGTTGTCTTCATAGTCATCGGTGGTGCCGACTCGGCAGGATCATGTCCGTGTCTGTCGCCGCGTCGCTTCCGCAGTCATCGGCAGAATCGATAAACTCTTGAGCATGGCAACCTCCCGTCCACAAAGCGAGAGCAGGGGACCAAGGTTGGACTGCACCTAATCAATAAAGCGACACCAGCTTGCGTAAGACACGGCGTCGATTTCGTCCACGCCTGGCTTTCAGCTAAAACAGCCGCTCTCTCCTCTCCTATTGCCTCTTTTGACCGAGATCGATAAATACAAAGATGTCACGCATCATGAGCCAAAAGCCTACACAACTTGTCGGGGTCGGCGCTTCGGGCCTGGCGACAGCCGAAAGCTCTCGGATTGAAACCTGCCGGAAGTTGTCAAGGCCGCCGGTCACGCTTCGGCCTTCGCCTACGAAGATTTTTTAAGAGATCAGGAACGTTCCGCTCTAGTAACGACCTCAGCCACTCACTTAGATTCTATGTTCGGAGTTTTATCATCTTATTGGAACTCAATTTCCACCGTCCTATTCGCCGTCATCATTGGGGCCTCACTTACGCACACGCCGACCCGAAGACTTTACCTGATAGCGGCAGCGTGTTTTGCGATCGTAATCTTTAGCTCAGTCTTTTCTATGGCTTTTCTGATGTATTACAACACCGGTATGGCGAACGCCTTCGGCGCTGGGTCGTTCTCTCCATTGGCCTATGTGGTGCCCGTTCTTTACCTCGTCGCATTGTCTTACCTCGCGCTCAGCTTGTTTCCGTTCATGTCGGCGGAGAAGTTACGGAAGTTGGTCCCTGTATTCGTGGTGTTGGCCGCTCTCTGGTCCGTCTGGGCTGGCCCCACGGCGGCGATGATGGCATTCTTTTACCTGCTGCTTTGGCTTCGGGTCTATGATCTTCGCCGGTCCACAGAAAAGTCATGACTCCCACGCCTCGAGCACAGGCAGGGGCGGAGAACGCGTCGGCACCAAACCCTCTGCGTGCTTCCGATGCGAAGCTCCAGATAGCATGAACAGGAATCACCTACTGGTGCAGGGTGTTAAGTGACACCCTGCACCAATAGGTGACCTTAATGTTGCCGGAATCGAGTCGTCCACCGTGTGTTGCCCGCGCCCGAAAACTTGCGGAGTTCGCCCTCTTTGAGGGTCACTCGAGAGCCGTCCGGTTTGACAAGGGCACCCGAAGCAAGCCATGCCCATCCAAGCTATTGCACATCTTGATACCGCTCCATTCTCCTTTTTAGGCTTAGGTTTTCATTTCGAGGAGTTGTTTGGTCGCAATGCCGATCGGGCGATCCAGCGGGATGCCGGCACAGGACAGCAGCGTCGTGAGCAGGTCGCCCTGGTTGCCTTGCACGATGGAGAGGAATCGGCCGGTCTTGATGGATCCCCCGCCTTTTCCGGCGATGATAAACGGGAGGTTGTCGCGGCGGTGTTTGTCGCCGTCTTCAAGGCCAGAGCCCCACAGCATGATGCAGTTGTTGAGCAGGGTTCCTTCGCCCTCCTTGAGAGCGTGCATCTTCTTCACCATGTAGGCGAATTGATCCACATTCAGCGTGTTGATGGCCGCCACCTTGCGGATCATTTCCTGATCGCTGCCGTAATGCGTCTGCGAATGGTGCTGGTCGGAGAATCCCAGTTCGGGGTAGGAAGCGCCGTTGGGCCGGGAACTGATGTAGGTGCTGACGCGCGTGGTGTCGGTCTGGAAGGCGAGGATGATCAGGTCGCACATCACCTGCATGTATTCACTGCGCTTGTCGCCCTCGGGTATCTTCACCTCGATGGGCGCCGAGTCGTGGGCGTGGCGTTTGGAGGGGGCGACACCGTTCTGCTCCAGGGCCGCCTCGCGTTGGCGGGTTTCGATGGCGGCGATGCGTCGTTCCACCGAGCGCACACTGTCGAGGTATTCGTCCAGTTTCTGTTGATCTCCCCTAGCGAGGGTACGGCGCAGGTCGCGCGCGCCGCCGAGCACCCGGTCGAGCATCTGACGGTCCAGCGGGTTGGCCTGCGTGACCTTGCCTTCCTTGCCGCGTTTTCCGAAGAGCCGGTTCAACACATTGCGGGGATCGGTCTCGGCCGGCACGGGTTGCGTGGGCGAGCGGAAACTGCAGTGATTGTAGTATCCCTCGTGCAGGCCTTCCTGATTCTCCTTCCAAGTCTGGGGCATGGTGGCCAGCTCCAGCGAAGGGAGCAAGGTCTGGGCGCCGACATAGTTGGCCATGATCTGGTCGGCGGAAATGGAGATGTTGATGCGGTCGCGCGAATCGGCGTCGGGCAGCCGCGCGGTGAGCCAGGTGGACAACTCCAGCGCATGCGGAGCGCCGCCGAAGGGCACGGTCGGCACGCCTGAGATGCCTTTCATCATGAGGCACTGATCCATGATCGGCTGCAGGGAGCGGATGATGGGCGGCGGCGAGTTGAGGAACTCCTCCTGACTCGTGGGCCAGAACTGGTCCATGATCACCCCGTGCGGCATATACATGAACGCCAGGCGCACCGGCGGCTTCGCTGAGGTCGTGCCGGCCGCCCAGCCGAAGGAATCAAAGAACGGCAGCGCGAGGGAGACGCCCACTCCTTTGAGGAAAGTGCGGCGATTCACAAGAGGCGGGTGACTCATGGTGTTCATAGTTAGGCTCGGCTTGGTGTGAAGGCTGTTCATTCTTCGATCCTGCGATGGGTAAACAGGTAACTGGCAATGACTTCGGTAATGATCGTCCTGACCCGGTATTCGTCTCCGGCAATCCGGGCCATCAATTGGTCGATGACGACCTCATCGTAGCCTTCCAACTGTCGCCCGAGCGCGTGAGCCATCAGCCGTTCGGTCAGATTCCGGGCCAGGTCGGACTTCCGACCGGCCAGGAGGCGCTTCAATTCTGCGGGGGTGGAGAAGCTTGCTCCCGTGGGAAGTCTTCCGGCCGAGTCGATCGCGAGTCCGGCTTCATTCTTCTCACGCCAGCGGCCGATGGCGTCGAAGTTCTCTAGACCGAAACCGATTGGATCGAGCATCCGATGGCAGTTGGCACAAACGCGGTCCTTGGTGTGGAGTTCGGTCCGTTGACGCAGGGTCAAGCCCTCCACACGCGTCGGTTCCTGAGCGTCGAGTACGGGAACGTCGGGCGGTGGCGGCGGCACGCGTTCGCCCAGCAGCTGCTCAAGCACCCACACGCCCCGACGAACCGGGCTGGTCCGGGTGGGGAACGACGTGGCCGCCAGCGTGGCCGGCATGCCGAGGACACCGCCCCGGTTGGGGTTCTTCACCTTAACCCGGCGCATTTGTGGTCCTGTCGCGGAGGATTTGAGCCCGTACAACTCGGCGAGCGGCTTGTTCATGAAAGTATAGTCGCTGTCCACAAACCGGATTACCGGTTGGTTCTCATGCACGATACTTTCGAAGAACAAGCGGGCTTCATCGATCATCGCGTCCCGTAGCGCCGGCGTCATCTGAGGAAATAGGCCAGGATCAAAAACCTGGCGCTCCAGGTCGTTCACACGCAGCCACTGGGCGCCGAATCCGTCAAACAGGGCCCGTGCGCGAGGGTGGAGCAAAAGCCGATTCACCTGGGTCCGCAGGGTCTTGGGCTTGTGCAGTTCACGCTTGTCAGCCAAGGCGGACAACTCGGCGTCGGGGGGCGCTGACCACAACAGATAGGACAGGCGCGCCGCCAGATGATGGTCGTCCAAGCGGACGATCTGTTCGTCGCGTTCGACTACTTCGGCGGGCGCAATGAAGAGAAACTGTGGAGAGACCAGGACCGCTTTGAGCATCAACCCCAGCGATGCCGTGTAATCCAAGTCCTTCTCGCGAGCGAGGTCGAAGACGTCCACGAGGACGTCCAGTTCCGTCTCGGTGGGCGGTCGGCGGTAGGCCTCGCGGGTCAAGGAGCGTGCGACCTGGCGTGCGGCCTGGCGAAGATCGGCACCCTTGGGTGGCTTCCTGCCAAAAAGCCTTTTCTGAACTGCGGTCGGGGCCCCGCCTTCCGGAGCGACGATCTGCTCGACCACATCGTTGGCGATTTCGAGGAACAGTTCCGTTTGCAGCGGAGAAATCGAGTTGAGGTAGCCCTCGCCGACGACTTCCTCCGGAAGGCTGTCGGCGAGGGACGTGTTCACCCCGTAGAGATCATGAAGTGTGTTGGCGTACTCGACCTTGGACAGCCGGCGCATCACGAACGGGCCGGGATTTTTTGGGCTCAGGTATTTGAGCTTGCCGATCCAGTCAATGAACTGGAGGCGCTCCTCGTCGGAGGGTTGCTTGGCTGCGTCTTCCGGTGGCATGTCATGCACCTTGACGTTCGCAACGGCTTTTTTCCAATGCAGGAACGCCGCGCCGCGGCCGGGATCCTTCAGCGCCACCTCGAGGTTGACGTTCGCCTTGGCGCGGCCACCGCCGTGGCACTTCGTGCAGTAGGTCTTCACGAAGGGGGCCACGTTATCCTTGAAGATCTTCCTGGCGTCGGCCCGGAGCGCCGCCTCATCCGCGCCCGCCCCGTCGACCTCCGCCGCCTGACACGGAGCCACCACTGACAAGACCAGCAAACAGCCCAAGGCCGCAATCTTCGCGGGAAGAATCCGGATGGTCGGCGATGGTGGCATGCTTGTTAGTTTGTAACCCAAAGAATCCGCTGACGCCAGCAATCCCTTCACGACCCGGGTGTGCTCCACTCCGGTCGGACCGAAATCGAGAACGACGTGGCGGTGATCGGCTGATGAGTGACGAGTGATGGGAGTCTAACATCGAAGGCTCTCCGCGACGGGGCTTGGTGGGTGTTCGGTGGTCTTGAGCCATTCAGGGCTCGACGGAGTCTCGCCCTACCATGGAGGACAAGTCGTCCGTCGAAGCCCGTCGTCGCCGGAGGCTATGACGTGGCAGCCTTGCTTGTGTTCCACAAGGCGAAGGTTCGAGATGTCTGGTAGACTATTTGAGGCTGGCTTGCCGGCCGTAGCCCCTGGGGATGTTCGTCGAAGCCCGTCGTCGCCGGAGGCTATGACGTGGCAGCCTTGCTTGTGTTCCACAAGGCGAAGGCTCGATGTGTCGGTTAGACCATTAGAAGGTCGGCTTGCCAAGCCGTAGCCCCTGGGGATGTTCGTCGAAGCCCGTCGTCGCCGGAGGCTGAGGCTTCCTACCCTGGTGTTCTTTGCGTTCGTAGCGGTTCAACTCTCTGGTCGCCATCCGCAAAGCTACGCTAGAATCGGATGAGGTCTAAGCGACGGCTTCCAAGATCACCTCTGGGTGTAAAGCCGCGACTTTAAGCAAGATCTTCGCTGAGCCAGATGGCTTCCGGCGGCCCTGCTCCCAATTCTGCAGGGTATTCTCGCTGATGCCCAGCAGTTGAGCGAACCTGGACTGGGAAACGCCCAGTTTGTTCCGGATCTTCGTTACATCGTTAGGAGTTTTGATCTCGAACGTCCGGGAAGGCTTTGCGCTACCCCGCTCGATGGCAGCGGCTTCTTTAACACTCTGCAGCAGTTCGTCAAAAAGTGCTTTTTTCATAACTCAACCCTTCAGGATGTTTCGTAGCAATTTAACTTGGACGGGGCTCAGCTCGTCCTGCTCGCTCTTGGGATAAACAAGCAGCATCGAGATACGGTCCGCTGCCGTCCACCAGTAGTAGATGACACGAAGACCGCCTCGCTTTCCCCGCCCGCTCCCGGCCCATCGAATCTTCCTCATGCCTCCCGTCCCGCGAATGAGGTCACCAGCCTCGGGATGCGCCGCCAGATGGGATTGCAACTCCCGATAGCTTTCGTCATCCATTAACTCCACTACCCGCTTTGTGAACGTGGGTGTTTCGATGAAAACCACGTGTGCCAAACTACGCCAAAGGCGTACAAGTGTCAACTGGGTCCTTAGGGATGGCAACGGCTCCCGATCGTCACTAGGAAAGACTCGCTTGGCGGCTGGTTGGCAGGTTGGTAGGTGAGCTGTGTGTAGGCTTTGACTATCTCGCCGACATCATGGGGCCAATGATCGGGAACGTCCGTCATCGAGAGGTATGGGGGGGTCCAGTGGTGGCCTTGCGCGAAGCCATCATCAATGCCTTTGTCCATGCTGACTATGCTCAGCGAGGCTCTTCACTGCGACTGGGGGTGTTTCGCGACCGCATCGAGGTAGAGAATCTTGTAAACTTGCCGCCTGGCCTCACCATCGACGACATCCTCCGTGGTGTCTCAAAATTGCGGAATCGCGTCATCGGTCGTGTCTTCCACGAGTTGAAGTTGATTGAGCAATGGGGTAGCGGTATCCACCGGATGATCAACGCTTGTCGAGAGGCGGGCTTACCAGAGGTAGGCCTCCAACCGTTCGCGGCCTGAAGGAACTGATCGTGAAGGTAGCACGCGAGAATCGTTCGAGGTGCTAGCCTCTGGACCGAATGCGTATGGCATACGCACAGACCCATCGAATCTGTAGGAAAGTGGCGGTATGGATATACCATATTACTCAAACGCTGGAGTGGAAACCAATCTTGATCGCTTAAGTGCGCTCGAGTGTCATAGATCTGTCATAGAATCGAGTTGGGTGGGAACTGCCGGGAAGTCGATGTGATCGCGCTTTCGCTCACTTTTTGCGCTGCGAACTGACATTTTTCTCCGCAGGAAAAGGAGATTGCGCGCGGCGGGAGTTGAACCCACAACCTACGGCTTCGGAGGCCGGCACTCTATCCAGTTGAGCTACGCGCGCATTCGCGTCTGACTACCCAAACCTGGATGGAGAAAAAAATCCAGCTCGATTTCACGAAGATTTTGTCGCCAGGCGCAGCCCGGTTCCGGGTATCCCTCTTAGCGAGGAACCAACGTGACGAATATTGCTTCACCGATGTCGATGACCGGAATCCCATCCCAACTGGTGCCATCGTAGGTGTACGTCTGGTAGGTGCCGTTGTCGCCCACCATCCGCTGAACGCTGTCTCCTGCCTTAAAGGTGAAGCCGGAAAGCACCTTGGTAAGCAATCCAGCCTTCGGTGTGTCCAAGGCTACAAAGTTCTGGCCAATCTGCAGCTTGGAAAGCACCGAATCCGGAGTGCTGACGAAACCTCCGCGGAGAATCCAGGTAAAGTGGTCTCCTGGATTGTAAATCAGGCCTCCCGTGCCCGCGTGCAGCGGCATCTCGGGGTCTTCCCAGTCCACACCATCAAACTGGTTCTGCACAAAAGTCCCCATCTCCTGATCGTAGCGAAAGAAGGTTGTGCCCGAGGGCGGATTGGGAAGGAGACTGGCGATGATGGGGAACTGGGATTCCAACGGGCAGGCCAGCATGCTCCACCCGCTGCGGACCACCAGAGAGAGTTGAGGAAGTCCGGACTCGCTGGATACCGGACAGCATGCCTCGCCATCGGCCGGCACGAAGTCGGGGTTGTTGCTGAGCAGCACCCGAGTCACACTCGCCCGGGCTTGCTTTCCCGAGAAAACCAGCGTGTGGTGCCCCGCGCTCAGCTCTAACGTCCTGGGAGAGAGGGTCAGGGGAGCTGATTCATTGCGGCCGTTTAAGAGAACCCACTGGGGTGAGTTATTCCAAGATCCCTCCGGAGGATCGAAAGTATCGGCAACGCCGAGGTTTATGGAGACTGCGAACGGTTGATAGATATCGGATGGTGAAGCCATTCGCGCCCACACGAAGTAGGCGTCGGGAAGGGGAGCATAGATTCCGAAGGCGGCGGTTTCGGAGCCATCGGTGGCCAAATCGTCACGGTCATAAGCGTATCCATTCGGGATGCTGGAGTTGTTGGCGGTTACCCCCGCCTCCGCCACGAGGAGAGCTTCGTGGAGCGTTTCTATGATCACGGGATCAGAAAATGTTTGGTTGCCACCGGCATCGCGGGATCGGGCATACAGGGTGTACGTGGTTCCGGGAGCAAGGTTGGTGACGGTGGCGGTGTGGATTAGCTTAGGAGTCTGATTCAGGAGCGAGAATTTTGGGATGCCCTCCCCCGCAGTGGTGTATTTCACTTGATCATCGGCGAGCTCGTCGGTGGTCCAAGCCAGCTTGATGCTTGTGGGGGACACGTCCGTAACGGTCAGGTCGGTAATGGCGGGCGGGGTGACATCGGAGACCAGTTGGGCTCGGATGACCACTTCGCTGGAGGATGTTAGCTCGCCATCGAAAGCTGTGAGTCGCAGACGATAGAGTCCGGGCGAGCTGAACCGGATGGTGGTCAGCGCGTAGTTCGAGTTTCCGAAGGAAACGTTCCCGGGGCCCGACGCCTTGCTCCATTGAACCTGTAGCCGGCCCGGTGTGACAGGCAGGCCATCGTCGGTGGCGCGTCCGCGCAGCATGAAGCTCAGATTCGTTCGCACCGTGGTGCCGAGTCCGGCGTCGACTACCGGAGGGGCATTGGTATCGGTCACGGTGACATTGAACGAACTTCGATTGGTTTGGCGGCCGTCGGTCACCGAGAGCATCATCGCGGCGATCCCCACCTTCCCGGTCACGGGGGAGATTTGGATGGTGCGGTTCGTCGCGCTCCCACCCAAAGAAATGTTTTCGCGGGGGATTAGCAGTGGGTTGGAACTGGAGACCTCGACCGTCCAGTTGGAACTTGCTCCCACTCCGTTGGCCAGCCTGAAAGGGAGCACCCCCGAGGGCTGGCTGCGTCGGAGAGTGAGATTGGTGATGCCGGCAATGACCGGAAGCCGGTAGGTGTCCGGAACATCCACAATCAACTCGTTGGAGAATCGGCTTTCACGCCCTTGTTTATTGATGGAAGACGCAGCGATGAAGTATCGTCGGCCGGGAACGAGGCCCTTCAAGACAATGTTAGTACCCTTACCGACATTCGTCACCGTATTGTATTGCCGAGACGTGGTTCCAATGTGCACGGCGTAGCTTGAGACGTTCGTTGGGGGAATCGGGGGATCCCAGGCCAATCGGACGTCCTCGGCTTGGCTCTGGGGTTGGAGCAAACCGACCAGGATCGATCCCAGGAGGAGCGCTATCCATTGTCGTTGTTTTGCTACTTCCATGTTCATAGGGCAACCCCGGTCGCCAGCGAGCGACTAGCAGACACCTTGCCAGGCGACCCCATCCCCATCAATCTGACTCGAACCGGGACATTGAAGGGGTTGATCAGCTCGATGAAGGGGCAGATAGGCTGGAGAGACTTAGAGGGTGATGGACGGCTCTAACGTCCGAATCAGAGCCGGATGCGATGCGCTGGGAGGGGCTTTCACGAGAGTTGTCCGTCGCTCTTCAATTTCGGGGTAAGGTATCAATCCGATACGTGCCTGGATAGGAAATGGGACACCACAGAACTGGGGGGCGGACCGGGTTCCGCGCTGCCAGGCCGAGCTCACCGCCTGATATACAAAGGTTACGCATGTCGTTTCAATTCGGTTCGAGTCTTTCAGCTAAGTAGGCATCGATCGTTGGATACTCAAGTGAATTCTCGGCCCGTCCCTGCTTCTTTCGAGCAGCCGTCAGGAGAGAATTTTCTTTCGGTAAAGTTAAGAAAAAGCTTGTTCTTACCCAGCAATTTACATAAGCTAATTTTGCGGCCTGTAAGATGTCGTTTGAGGAAATCGTAAATCAGGTGTAGTGTTGCGGCCTCAGACAAAAAACAACTATGAGTAATTGGACGCAGTTAGATGTTGAGTTGAATAACAAGTTTTCGAAGTTGATTGGTAGGAAGTTAGTAGCAGCAGGTCAGAACGGTCAGGTCCAGCGTGGAACCACGGAAAGCACGGAAGCGGGGCTCCCACTCTGGAAGCGGGTTTTGGATGTGACAGCTATCCTAGTGACGTTGCCGGTGACTCTCACCGTTTGCATTCCCCTCGCCATTTTCATCAAGGTCGTTTCTCCGGGTCCTATCTTTTTCCGGCAGGAGCGTGTGGGTTTTCGCTGTAAAACGTTCAGGTTATTGAAATTTCGGTCGATGCATTGTGGAGCGGACACTGCGGTCCACGATAAGCATCTCAAGCAGCTTATGGGTGCTGAGAAGCCAATGCAGAAGATGGACGGCAACGACTCGCGACTGATCCCCTTGGGTAAGTGGATCCGGGCCAGTGGGCTCGATGAGTTGCCTCAGTTGCTTAACGTTCTGCGTGGTGAGATGAGTTTGGTGGGGCCGCGTCCTTGCACGACGTTTGAGTTTGCGAACTATGAGACGTGGCAGAAAGAGCGGTTCAACGCGACTCCGGGGCTCACTGGGCTCTGGCAGGTTTGTGGAAAGAACCGCACGACTTTCCGCCAAATGGTTCAGATGGACATTGCCTATGGGAAGCACAAGTGCCTCTCCTTGGACCTGTCCATCATTGTCCGAACGATTCCCGCGCTCGTTGTTCAACTCCTTGCGGCCCGAGCGGCTGCGAAACAGACCAGGATGGGCTCAAACGGCGATGCTGAACTAGCGAAAGCCAAATCAATTACGGAGAATGAAGACTCAGCTGAAGGTCGGAGTGGTCGGGTGCGGGTACTGGGGGCCTAACCTCATCCGCAATTTCAACAGCATTGATGGATGTAAGTTAAGTGTTATTTGCGATACGAGTGAGCAGCGGCTGGCTCACATGCATAAGCTCTATCCGGATGCTCACCCCGAGCGGGATTATGGGCACATGCTCAAGAGCAGTGAGATCGACGCAGTTGCGATCGCAACCCCCGTTCGGTTCCATCACAAAATGGCGAAAGCCAGCTTGCTGGCGGGCAAGCATACCTTCATCGAAAAGCCGATGGCTGCTTCGTCCGCTCAGTGCGCCGAGCTGATTGCGATCGCCAAAGAAAAGAAGGTGACCTTGATGGTAGGTCACACCTTCCTCTACTCCGAGGTGGTTCGGAAGATTAAGAAGATTGCTGATTCTGGAGACATCGGCGAGCTTCGCTATATCAGCGCGCGACGACTGAATCTTGGGCTTTTTCAAAAGGATATCAATGTCACCTGGGATTTGGCCCCGCATGACATTTCGATCATCCTGTACATCATGGAGGAGGAGCCCATCAGCGTGAACTGCCGGGGCGAACCCCATGTCACTTCCGGGGTGGAGGATGTCACCATGCTCTGCCTCAACTTCAGCAATCATCGGTCTGCGCTCATCCACAGCAGTTGGCTAGATCCCCGTAAGATCAGGGAGATGACCATCGTGGGCTCGAAGCGGATGATCGTGTACGACGACGTGGCCACCCTGGAGAAGATCAAGGTCTTTGATGCGCGAGTGGAACGTCCCCCTCACTATGATAGCTTCGCGGAGTTTCACTACTCCTACCACTACGGGGATGTTTACACGCCCTACGTCAAGCAGGAGGAGCCGTTGAAGGTGCAGTGTCAGCATTTCGTGGACTGCATTCGCGATGGCAAGACTCCGATCACCTCTGGGCTCAGAGGCATGCAGGTCGTCAAAATTCTCGAGGCGGCTTCCGAGTCCTTGAAGCGCGGCGGTGCTGAAGTTCGCCTGGATGAATTAAGCAGCGACGCCTCCGACGCTAAACACTAACAGATGGATCCTTTCCATGGGGCCGCGGTCGCAGACCTCCGTCCCGTGGTCCTTTCTATGGATGCAAATCAATCCTTCCTCCGGGTCGCTCCCGACGTTCGTTTGGGTCGCGGTGTCCGGCTCTTCGGTTTTGTTAACCTCTACGGATGCGAGATCGGCGACGAAACGAAAATCGGCACATTCGTCGAGATTCAGAAAGGCGCCAAGATCGGCGCCCGGTGCAAGATTTCCAGCCACAGTTTTGTCTGCGAGGGCGTGACCATCGAAGACGAGGTGTTTGTTGGGCATTCCGTCACCTTCATCAATGATCTCTTTCCTCGGGCGACCACCAGCGCAGGCGGGCTTCAAACCGAAGCGGATTGGGAGTGCCGTCCAACCGTTGTGCGCAAGGGAGCCTCAATCGGATCGGGAGCCACTCTACTTTGTGGCGTTACTATCGGGGAGCATGCCATCGTGGGTGCCGGAAGCGTGGTGACGAAGGACGTTCCACCCTATGCGGTTGTGGCTGGCAACCCGGCTCGGGTTCTCCGAACCCTTTCCAGCTAACTCGTATCACCCGGAGCAAGGGGCTGCTGCCCTGATATCGGTCGGTTCTGGCCCCCCAGGCGGCCAGGATAGGGTTGCATTTTTTCTATCCTGTTTGTATTCCGTTGGATATGAAGACTCTGTAAGGTTTCCTGGCTGGCTGAGCGGCCTCGCCCGATTGAACATCATCGGCCTGAGAGTGACAAAGAGTTGGGCGATCGGGTGCCTGTGCTGTCCATGGAGTGGTGAATTTGAGCTTAACCCGTCAGTTCCTTCTGACGATAAGCTACTAGATTGTGGTCGGAGCATCTCTTGCGCCCAGGACGGATCTCCAGGGGTGGCAGGCGGGCGGTGGTTTCTCACGGTGCCGGGGTGAGGCGGATCGTTTGCTAGCCCCCGGCGAATCTTGAGTGAGCAGCTTTTGGTGACGGTAAATCGTAACGTTTCTCGTAAACACATGGCCTTACATCAGGCGGGCGGAAAAGCCCTCAAAAATGTGACGGACCAGCCGCAAGGTTTTGGTCTCACCGACATCTATTTCACGCTGTTCCGCCGCTGGAAGCTTATCCTGGGATTTGCGCTGCTCGGGATTGTGGCTTCGACGTGTGCCTTTCTCGTGATCAAACCGGTGTACACCTCCGAAGCCAAAATTCTGGTGCGGTTTGTGATGGAGAAGCGCTCCATTTCACCGACCGGCTCGGATGCGACGGTGGTCTCCCCGGACCGCTATGGTGAGAACGTCATGAGTTCTGAGGTGGAGATCTTCAACAGCTTCGACCTCGCTTTGCAAGTGGCTCAGGAATTTGGGCCGGAGAGAATTCTGGCCAAGGTTGGAGGCGGCACGAACAAGGTGGCTGCGGCCGCCGTCCTGAAGGAAGGGATGGTTGCTATCAACCCGAAGCGCAGCAACATCATCCTGGTCTCATTCACTCATCCGGATCCCGAGATTGTTCAGCCCATTTTGACGAAATTCGTCGCGGCCTATCAGGAAAAGCACGTGGAGATCCACCGCCAATCGGGAGTGCTTGATGATGTGCTCAAGCGCCAGCGAGAAGCGCTACGGATGTCTCTGACTCAGACGGAGAGTGCGCTGGTGCAGATCCAGACCAACCAGGGAATTCTCTCGGTGGAGGACAGCAAGCGGACATTGCAGGATCGGATCAGCAAGCTCTCGGAGCAGTTGCTCTCAGCTGAGACCGAGTTGGCCGAAGCCAAAGTCTCGCTGGCATTCCTGACGCCCACGCAAGGCGTTGCGGCCGCGTCGCAGTCGATTTCCAACTCCGCGCCGTCGGCGGAAGGTTCCGCCGCAAACCTCAATCCGGGTTCTGCGCCGCTCGGTCCTACCAATGTTGCCGCCGCCTTCGCTGTGATTCCCCAGGACAGATTGGATGCCTACCGAGCCTTGACGTCGGAGCTGGAGTTGGTGAGGAAGCATGAGAAAGATTTGCTGAAGCAGTACACCGAAGCCCATCCGGCGGTGAAGCGGGTGCGAAACCTAATCGTGGAGTCCGATCGCCAGGTTCAGGAGTTGCGGAAGGCCTTTCCGAACATCCAATTCCAGATGAGCATCACGCCGGCCAGTTCGAGCTCCAGCGGCGGGTATGCCCGCACCAGCGCTGAGATTGCCTTGAATCCCGCCGAGGCCATCCAACGAGAAACCTCCCGGATCGGGACTTTGCAGGCGAAGATCGCCACCCTGCGTGACTATCTGACTCAGTCCAAGCGCGAAGCCTCGGAACTGGTCGATGCGGACATTAAAATAGGCGACCTGAAGCGGACCAAGGATCTGCAGGAAGCGAAGTACCGCTATTATCAACAGAATCTGGATCAGGCGGCGGTGGATGAGGCGCTGGGGCCGGGCAAGGTGATGAACCTGAGTCTCGTCCAGGCGCCAGCCACGGCGGCGAAAGACTCCGGACAACGGTTGAAGCTCAGCGCGGCCGCGTTGGTTATTCCGTTTGCTTTTGCTCTGCTGCTGGCCTTTATTCTGGATCTGTTCCTGGATCAGAGCATTCGTCGTCCCTCCGAAGTGGAGAAGAAGGCTGGGGTTCCGTTGTTCATTTCCATCCCCGAGAACGCCGAACTCGCGTCTCCCAAGGCGCGCAAGCTACTGCCTGCCGGAGGTGAGCCTACCGCTGTCAAGGCCCCATCAGATTCGCCGGCTGCCGCAGGTGAGGTGATGCCGGTGGTGCTGCCTACGGTTACCGAGTCGGCCGAGCTTCAGCCCTTGTTCGAGACTCTCAGAGACCGCTTGGTCGCGTTCTTCGATGCTCACCAGCTGACCCATAAGCCCAAGCTGCTCGGGATTACCGGGTGTCATGCCGAGGCGGGGGTCACAACGGTGGTCGCCGGCTTGGCGGCGTCGCTCTCGAACAGCGGCGACGGGAATGTCCTGGTCGTCGATATGAAAGAGGACGGCGGTGCGGTTCAGCAGTTCTTCCGTGGCAAGCCTCAGCTAGGTCTGGTGGATGTGCTGGAGGGCAGCCGGCGGAACGAGGCCCAGGTTCAGGACAACCTGTTTGTCGTCTCCGAGCAGGATGTGACCGGCAATCTTCCGAAGATTCTGCACAAGCGTTTTCTGGGGTTGCTGCCCAAGCTGAAGCTGAGCAGTTACGACTATATTCTGTTTGATCTGCCTCCCATGAGCCAGACCAGCATTGCACCGCGAGTGGCGCGCTTCATGGACATGGTTTTGGTGGTCGCTGAGTCGGAGCGAACCAATGCCGCAGTGCTTCGCCAGTCCGCGCAAATTTTGTCCGATACCGGAACCCACGTGGGAGCCGTTTTGAATCGGACGCGTCAGTATGTCCCGGAAAGCCTGAGCCAGGAGCTTCCGTAACCGGAAGCCCGCTGTTGCGGATGCCTGACTGACTGTTGGCCAATGTCTCTTTGTTGTTTTCACAGGCATGGCCGTTGGAAACCGGTGACGCCGCCAGTGCCAAGTCAGCCGATGTGCCAGGGCTGACACCAAGGGCGGCAGCCTGTACCTTTGCCGGCGGCTGAACGCCGGCCGCCCGCTCAGTAGACGAAGTTAGTTGCCGACGCGTTAGCCCATCAAACCATGTTCGCCCGAACTGCATACTATTGGCTGAAGCCGGTGTTGCCTTGGTGGTTGCGCATCTCGGCACGTCAGCTGCGCGCCTCCATTAAACGGTCGACACACCAGCAGGTCTGGCCGGTTAGCGCCTCCTCCTTTCTGCCACCCGAGAATTGGGCTGGGTGGCCTGATCAAAAGCGTTTCGCTGTCGTGCTCACTCATGATGTGGAGGGCCCCTTGGGGGTATCCAGGGTCGAGCAGTTGATGCGATTGGAGCAGGACCTCGGTTACAAATCTTCCTTCAACTTCGTTCCCGAAGCCTACACCACGCCGAAGGAGCTTCGGGAGCGGGTGGTGGCGCACGGATTTGAAGTGGGGGTTCACGGGCTCAAGCACGATGGCAAGCTGTATGGCTCTCGTGAGATTTTTCGCAGCCGGGCGTTGCGGATCAATGAGTATCTGAAGGATTGGAAGGCGGTCGGTTTTCGGTCGCCTTTCATGCACCACAATCTGGATTGGATCCACGATCTGGAGATCGAGTACGACGCCAGCACCTTCGACACGGATCCCTTCGAGCCACAGCCCGACGGCATGAACACCATCTTTCCCTTCTGGGTGCCGAACCCTCGGACCGGAGGGGGCTACATGGAGATGCCTTATACCTTGGTTCAGGATTTTACGCTCTTTACGGTGCTTAAGGAGAAGACGATCGATGTTTGGAAGCAAAAGGTGGACTGGGTGGCCAAGCAAGGTGGGATGGTCCTGCTCAACGTGCACCCGGACTACGTCTTCTTTGGCAGCGGAGATGCCCCGGCCGGTGAGTTTCCGGCGAGCCATTATCGCGACTTGCTGAGGTACATTCAGGACCGCTATGCCGGTGAATACTGGCACGGTTTGGCCAAGGATCTCTCACGCTATTGCAAGCCGCAGCGACCGATGAGACCCCAGCGGGTCGGCCGGCATGTCTGCATGGTGGCCTACAGCCACTACGAGTCGGACAATCGGATCAAGCGCTATGCGACGGCTTTGGCTGATCGGGGGGATCAGGTTGAAGTGCTTTCTCTAGGCGACGGCAGCGATGGGGAGAAAGATGGTTTTCATGAGGGAGTGCACGTCTCCCATTTGCAGACGCGGCTCCACAACGAGCGCGGGAAGTGGGACTACCTGAGGAGGATTCTACTGTTCAGCCTGCGTGCGGGCGCGGTTCTAACCGGAAGGCATTTCCGCCATGGGTTTGATGCCATCCATGTTCACAATGTTCCTGATTTCCTGGTGTTCTGCGCGCTGTTTCCCCGGCTCACCGGCGCCAAGGTCATTCTCGATATTCACGACATCGTCCCAGAGTTCTTCGAGAGCAAATTTAAGACCGGACCTGACAGCCTGCTCAAGAAGACGCTCCTGCTCGTGGAGAAGGTCTGTGCGGGGCTCTCCCACCACGTTATCATTTCCAACCACCTTTGGTACGACAAGATCACCAAGCGGTCGGTGAAGCCGGAACACTGTTCCACGTACATCAACTACATCGATTTGGGTGTGTTTGCTCCGCGTATCCGGCGTCGCTTTGACGACCGTTACATCGTTATCTTTCCGGGCGGCTTTCAGTGGCACCAGGGTTTGGATCTGGCGATTCGTGCCTTCAGCCTCTTCGTCAAGCGGGTGCCGAATGCAGAATTCCATGTTTACGGGAAGGGCGATCAGCGCGAGGCGTTGGAGCAGTTGGTCAAGGAGTTGCATCTGTCGGACCAGGTGAAGATAAATCCACCGGTGCCGACGGAGCGGATTCCCGAGCTGCTGGCGGAGGCGGATCTCGGGGTGGTTCCCAAGCGGGCCAACTCGTTTGGCAATGAGGCCTACAGCACCAAGATCATGGAGTTTATGTCGCAAGGCTTGCCGGTAGTGGTTTCGAGAACTAAAATTGATAGCTTCTATTTCACAGAGAAAGAAGTGAGGTTCTTCGAAAGCGAAAATGTGGAGGATCTGGCGAACGCGATGCTAGAGGTCGCCTCCAGTCCCGGCCTGAGGAAGCAACTTGCATCCAATGGGTATCGCTATGTGGCTGAGAACGGCTGGGGTCGCAAGAAAACGGAATACCTCGCCTTGGTGGATGGTTTGATCGACGGGAAGAACAAGTAGTCGGGGTCACGGTCATACCGTGCACAAAAGATCGTGGTAATGTTTGGCTTGAGTTTATGAATGAACCTTTTCAATCCAGCTTGACTGCTGTTCAGAAGTGGGTGGAAGAGCGCAACTACAAGGGTTATGATCCCGGGGATGGGCAGACATCCTTCCTTGCGCCGCTCACCTTCGGCAATCTGTTTGCCGAGCGCGTTCTTCAGCAGATCATCTGGAAGTTTCCCATCAATCTTCGGCCAGTACTGGGGGTGAAGCCCTTGGATTCGACCAAGGGACGCGGCTTTATGGCCTTCGGGCATATGCTGCTCTTTCAGAAATTCCGACGGGATGAGGACCGGTTGAAGGGTGAGGCGTGTCTGGACTGGCTCGATAAAAATCACACCACCACTTACCCCGGACACAGTTGGGGCAACCACTTCAAGTTTTCCGCGCGGGGAGGCAGCATTCCGAAGGGCGAGCCTACCATCGTGTGGAGCAGTCTGATCGGGCAGGGGTTTCTCGAAGCCTTCGAGCAAACTCAGAACGAGCGCTGGCTCGAGGTGGCGAAGGGAATCTGCACTTGGATTCAGAGCATTCCTCGGGAACGGACCGCGACCGGCACCTGCTTGAGCTACGTCGGATACGAACAAAGCTCCATCCACAATTCCAGCTTGCTCGGAGCCGGCATGCTCGCCCGGACATGGAAGCACGCCAAGAAGGATGAATACATCGATTTGGCTCGTCAGGCGGTGCTCTACTCCTGCAGCCGTCAGCGTGAGGACGGGTCCTGGTGGTATGGTGAGCACCCATCGTTCCATTGGATCGATAATTTCCACACCGCGTACAATCTCGACAACATCAAGCGCTACATCGACGCGACGGGGGACACAACCTTCAAGCCGCACTTGATGAAGGGGTATCAGTACTTCAAGGACGTGTTTTTTGAAGACACCGGCCGGCCGAGGTACTATCACAACCACACTTTCCCGGTGGATATTCAGTGCGCTTCCCAGGCCATCGACACGTTTGCCTTGTTCTCTGAGCTCGATCCGGATGCGCTGGAGATGGCGCAGAAAGTGGCCCGTTGGACCATCACCACGATGCAAGATCCGACCGGCTATTTCTACTATCGCCAGTATCCGATGATGATTGCGCGGACCCCGTACTTCCATTGGGGGCAGGCCACGATGTTCAAGGCGCTGGCTCATCTTCTGTGCAAAATGCCCTGCAACGGCACGCGGATGAATCTAGTGGCACATGTGGATCGCCCTAGCGGCCATCTCTCCTGCTGAACCTTCCCATGAACACTTCACGACTCAGTTATGTTTTGGTGACTCCGGCCCGGAACGAGGAGGCGTTGATCGAGAACACGATCCGGTCCGTAGCCGCCCAGACCCTGCTGCCGAAGAAGTGGGTGATCGTCAGCGATGGATCTACGGATCGGACCGACGAGATTGTGCAACGGTATGCGGCGCAGCATTCATGGATCGAGCTCGTCCGCATGCCCGACCGCCGGGACCGCACTTTTGCGGCGAAGGCCAATTGTTTCAATGCCGGGTACGAGAGGCTCAAGTCCCTTGAGTTCGATGTGATTGGGAATCTCGATGCGGACATCACCTTCGAACCTGATTACCTGGAGTTCCTGACTTCCAAGTTTGTGGACAACCCGAAGCTCGGCGTCACGGGCACGCCTTTCGTGGAGTCCGACACCGGCAACAACCACAGCTACGGCCATCAGTTTGCCAACCTGGAGCATGTCTCCGGAGCCTGTCAGCTTTTTCGCCGGAAGTGCTTCGAGCAGGTGGGCGGATACATACCCATCAAGGGAGGGGCCATCGATTGGATAGCGGTGACCACGGCCCGCATGCGAGGCTGGCAGACCCGCACCTATGTTGAGAAGAGTTGCTCGCATCATCGTCAGTTGGGGACGGGCAACGACAACCCCTTGATGGTGCGTTTTCGCTATGGTCAGAAGGCCTACTATGTAGGCGGGCATCCGCTTTGGGAGCTGCTGCGGGGTTGCTTTCAGATGAAGGACCGGCCCTATCTGATCGGTGGTCTCTATTTTCTGAGCGGCTTCCTCTGGGCCATGATCACCCGTATGAAACGGCCAGTTTCTCAAGAACTGATCGCGTTCCACCGCGGCGAGCAGATGGTTCGCCTGCGGAAGGTTTTCGGAAGGCTATTCCCCTTTGCTCGCCCGGCTGAGCCTACGCCGGAGAAGGTGGCAGCGCGAGCATCGCAGACTTAGGCAGCGCAGATTCCTATGAGTTCAAATTTGACGATCGACAATCAGGAAGTGGTGATCGCCGGAAAGCTTCTCAGACGCGGCCGGTTGCGTGCGGAGTATTACGACACGATCCAGGATCCCCCGGCATTTTTTCAGAAGCTTCGTGAGGCGGGCGGCCGTGCGGATCTGTTTACCTTTCTTCAGAGCGTCGCGGACCGCACCCCGCGATTTCAGTATCATGTGGAGCCGGATCGGATCGCGGTGATGCCGATCACCACCTACGAGGCTTGGTGGAAGAGCCTCAAGGACAAAACCCGGAACATGGTTCGCAAGGCCGCAAAGACCGGTGTTGAGATTCGAACGGTCGAGTTCAACGACGAGCTGGTGGCGGGGATCAAGGTCCTTTACGATGAGTCTCCGCTTCGCCAGGGCAAGCCGTTCAAGCACTACGGCAAGACCCTGGAGGTCTTGAAGCGCGACCATGCCAGCTACCTGGAGAGGAGCGAGTTCATCGGGGCCTTTTTTGAAGGCAAGCTGATCGGATTCATCAAGCTGGTGCACGGCAACCAGGTGGCGAATTTGATGCAGATTCTCTCCTTGATGGCGCATCGGGACAAAGCTCCGACGAATGCGCTGATCGCCAAGGCGGTGGAGATTTGTGCCCAGAAGCAGGTGCCGAATCTGCACTACGGCATGTGGAGTCGACGGGGGATTGGCGAGTTCAAGATCAACCACAAGTTCGAATGCGTCGAGGTTCCGCGGTATTTTGTTCCGTTGAGCTGGAAGGGCGAGCTGCTGTTGAAGGGCAAGCTGCATCATCAGCTCACCGACTACCTTCCGGAGAAGATGTTGGACACGATGACTGCCTGGCGGGCAAAGTGGTACGGCATTCGCTACAAGCAACAGACGGCAGCTGGACGGTGAAAATGTTGCCGCTCCGAACGGCACATGGTGGTGACCTGCGCAGCATAAGCGGCCGTCACCTTATAGAGATCGATTTTGATGGGGCAGTAGCTCAATTGGCAGAGCGTCTCGGCGCAAGCCGCGAATATGGAAGTTCAATCCCTCCCTGCTCCATTTCCCATCGCCGCCACCTCGGCCTCTCTTCGCGCGTCTGTCGTCGTCGGCTAGCTGAACTGCCTCCAGCTCACTCAAACCCATGCCTGGATTTGCTGGATTCATAGCCAAGCAGCGAGCTGCGGATCTCGATCAACGATTGAGCCGAATGCTGGCTCCTTTGCAGCACGAGGCCCACTATCTTTCGGGACACCGATCCTTTCCCGAACTCGGTCTCTGGGTGGCTTGGTCCATGCACGCCGAATCCGGCGCCGCATCCCAGCCTTATTGGAACGAAACTCGGGACATTGGGCTGATCTTTCGCGGGGACCTTCCACTCGATCCCCAGGTGTTGCAGGAGCTCCGATCTCGCGGGCATGCCGGGATATCCCCTGATCCGTCGGCGCTGGTGCACTGGTATGAAGAGAAAGGTGAATCCTTTGTTCACGACATTCCGGGCTGGTTCAGTGGTCTGGTCATCGATCAGCGTGCGGGATCGGCGGTGCTTTTCAATGATCGGTATGGGTTGAGTCGGATCTACCTCCATGAGAACGCGGACGGCATTTATTTTGCCTCCGAGGCCAAGGCGCTGCTGGCGGTCCTGCCCGAGGTGCGACGTTTGGATACCCGCGGCCTCGCCGAGGTGGTGAGTTGCGGGTGTGTTCTCGAGAATCGCTCCTTGTTTCAGGGGATATCGCTCCTTCCGGGTGCGTCCCTGTGGTTCCTGTCGAGGTCGGGCGAAACCAGGCGGACGACCTATTTTTCCCCGAGTGTGTGGGAGGGGCAGGGCGCGGGGACTGCGGAGACCTACTACCAGGGGCTCAAGTCCAGTTTTGAACAGGTGCTTCCACGATGTCTGTCTGGTTCGCAGAAAGTGGGCGTGTCCCTGACCGGTGGGCTCGATAGCCGCATGTTCATGGCTGGCGCGCATTTGGCGCCCAATTCTGTCGATTGTTACACGTTTGCTGGCGCTTACCGCGAGTGCGCCGACGTCCGCCTCGCGCGCGAGGTCGCGCGTCTCTGCCAGCAGCCTTACCAGCTGATCCCCGTGGCCGAGGATTTTTTGAGCCAGTTCCCGCAACTGGCTCCTCGGACGGTGTATCTGACCGATGGCACCATGGATGTCACGGGGGCGGTTGAGCTCTACGTCAACCGGGCCGCGCGCCAGATCGCGCCGGTGAGAGTGACAGGAAATTATGGCTCGGAGGTGATTCGTCACAATGTGGCTTTCCGACCCTCCCGAGAGGCGGGCGAGCATTTTGACGCGGAGTTTGTCCGTCAAATCGGCGAAGCGGGGCAGACTTACCGAGCCTTGGCCAGCGGGCATCCGCTCTCGTTCATTCTCTTCAAGCAGGTGCCCTGGCACCACTATTCGCGCCTGGCAGTAGAGGAGTCCCAGCTGGTGATGCGGACCCCATTTTTGGAGAAGGAGCTGGTCTCCAGCGTTTACCGAGCGCCCGAGGAGTTGCGCCGGAGCTTAGGACCCTCGCTCCGGCTCATCCAGGACGCTTCGCCCTCGCTTACCCGCATCGATACCGATCGGGGGGTGTCCTGGCATCCCACCCCGGTGCTCACGAAGTTGCGCAATGGCTATCAGGAGTTCACCGTGCGGGCGGAATATGCCTACGACTACGGCATGCCGCAGTGGCTGGCGAAGGTTGATCGTGTGCTTCAGCCGTTGCATCTGGAGAAGTTGTTCCTTGGTCGACACAAGTTTTATCACTTCCGCGTTTGGTATCGCGATCGGCTGGGTAACTACCTTAAGGAGGTTCTCCTCGACCGGAGAACTCTCAATCGCGGGCTCTGGGATGGCAAAATGGTAGAACGGATGGTGAACGACCATGTCTCTGGCCGGGCCAATCGAACGAGCGAGATCCACCGCCTGCTGAGCACCGAGCTGACTTTTCGCCAGCTCATCGAGAAGTCCTGGAACCCATGAGCACTGCACCTGTGACGCTCAGTGTCTGCATTTGCACTTATCAGCGGCCTAAGCTGCTGCTCAGGCTCCTGGAATCGTTGGCTGCGCAGACAAACGCCGATGGCATCGAACTTTCGGTGGTGGTGGCTGACAACGATGCGGCGGAGTCGGGACGTTCCACCGTCGAGGCGTTCAAGGGCAAAGCCCCCTTCACGCTCATCTACTGTGTCGAGCCGCGAAAGAATATCGCATTGGTGCGCAACTGCGCCATCGCCAATGCCCCGGGTGAGTTCATTGCGTTCATCGATGACGACGAGTTTGCAGTGAGGGAATGGGCCCATCTGCTGATGAGCACCTGCGAGCGCTTGCAGGTGGATGGCGTTCTGGGCCCGGTTCTTCCGCATTTTGACGAGGAACCGCCGGCCTGGATCCGTCGGGGCGGTTTCTACGACCGCCCACGTCATGAGACCGGCTTTGAGATGGGCTGGCAGGAATGCCGCACCGGCAACGTTCTCTTTCGGAGGGGAATCCTGAGCCGGATGACCGAACCGTTTCTGGCTCAATTCAATAACGGTGGTGAGGATCAGGACTTTTTTCGCCGAGCGATGGCGGCTGGGGCGCGGTTTGTGTGGTGCGACGAGGCGGTCGCCTACGAGACGGTTCCGCCGAACCGCTGGCGTCGTCGATTCATGATTGAGCGTGCGCTCCTGCGTGGGAGGAATTCCCTCCGCCATCCCAAAGGTCGGATCAAGGGAATCCTGAAGTCGATGGTAGCCGCCCCACTTTATACCCTCTCGCTGCCATTTTTGCTGGTGGCGGGTCATCACCTGTTTATGAAGTATCTGGTCAAGCTGATGGACCATCTTGGACGACTCCTGGGGGTCGTCGGCCTTAACCCCGTCAAGCAGCGTGAAATGTAGGATCCAGATGAGACGCTTACTTCAGTCGGTCCAGACTCGTGCGTTCGAACCCGTTTCGGGAGGCGTTGTGACGCCCCTGATGTTCTGGTTCCATCCCCTCTGAGAAATGCCCCGTTCACTCGCCATCCTTCTCTCGTTGCTGTTCATCGCCTGGCTTTGGCGCAAGGACCATCAACAGCGCCGGGAACTGAGCCCGGCTATCTGGATACCCGTCATCTGGCTGATGGTCCTGGGTTCGCGACCCCTCTCGTTCTGGTTCGGATTCACCTCCAGCGGGGGATCCCTGGAGGGCAACGCCTTTGATCGAACCTTCTACTTGGTGCAGATTCTGATTTCGATGGTGATTTTGGCACGCCGGCAATTTCCCTTCGGGGATTTTTCTCGCAACAACACCGCCCTCTTCCTCTTTTATGCCTGGCTGCTGCTGACCCTACTCTGGTCTGGCTATCCTTTTGTGACCTTCAAGCGCTGGTTCAAGGAAATCGGCGGGATCTTTGTGATGCTGCTGATCCTGACGGAGAAGAACCCCATGGAGGCATTGAAGGCGGTGTATATCCGCTGTGCTTATGTGCTCATTCCTCTGTCGGTGCTCTTCATCAAGTATGTTCCCGAGTTTGGCCGGGCCTACACCAATCAGGGTGGAGTGATGTACTGCGGAGTGACCGAACAGAAGAATTCGCTGGGGGAGATTGTGCTGATCTTCTCCCTGATTCTCATCTGGGATATGGTGCAGTCCTGGGACGATCCGGAGCGAAAGGCGAAGCGGAAAAACTTTTTCTATCCCTCTCTTGTTATTCTGATGGGGTTGTACTGTCTGCAGATCTCGGACTCGAAAACGGCCATGATCTGTCTGGTGGCTGGCACGGTGATCCTGGTGAGCCATCGTCTCCCCTTGCTCCGAACCAGTCCGACCACCATTTTTTGGCTCTGCTTGTTGGGGGGGCCTACGTTCCTCGGCTTGGACAAGCTCTTTAAGATCTCGAACACCCTCCTGGCGATGATCGGTCGGGACTCGACCTTCACCGGACGCACCGAAATCTGGAGAGTGGTAAGGGAACATCCCGTGAACCCGCTGCTCGGCTCGGGCTATCTGGCCTATTGGGACAAAACGGGCGTGGTTGAGATTGGAGACTACGAGGCGGAGCTCAAGACCGCCCACAACGGCTATCTCGAGATTTATCTGGACGGCGGTTTCATCGCCCTGGGGCTTTTGCTCCTGGTCCTGCTGGTGTTGGCGGTGGGGATCTATCGAAATCTCCAGCAAAGGCATCATTTTGCCCGGCTGCAGTTTGCGTTCTTCCTGGTTACCGTCCTGTATAATTTTTCCGAGTCCACGTTTGCCCGGCGCGGACCGCTCTGGTTTAGTTTCGTTTTGATCGCGGTCACCGTCGGGTCCCTCCTATGGAACCATCTGTTGGGATCGGAGCAGGCTGAGGACGGAGGATCGCAAGAGGCGGCCCGACCTGAGGATGGGTCGGCTTTTGGTGATCTGCGGAACGCCTGAAGAGTGATCCGGCGAAGCACAACATGAGCCTAACAAGCACAGTCAATCCTGACAAACCGGCGACCGAGCCTTCCGGGACCGGCGCTCGCAGCCCGCGTATCCCCAAACGAATTATTCATATTTGGGGGTCTCCGAGCGGGAAGTCCCCCGCCCAGGCCAAGCCTGAGCTTCCCTTGGCGTGCCGCGCGGCTGCGGTCAATGCTCGGCTGCTTCATCCCGACTTCGACTATTGTCTGTTCGACGACGCCCGCATCTCCGACTTCATGGAGCGGGAGTTCCCGGAGTATCGAGACGTGTTTGGTCGGTTCCCTTTTCCGATCCAACGCTTCGATTTTTTTCGGTATCTGGCCATCTACCGCCTGGGCGGCTTTTATCTGGATCTGGATGTTTATCTGGCGCGGAGTTTGGCGACATTGTGCGACCAGGCCTGCGTCTTCCCGTTTGAGGAGTTGACCTTGAGTCGTCATCTGAGGGAGGGATGCGGGTTCGATTGGGAGGTGGGGAACTATGCTTTCGGCGCCGAGGCGGGGCATCCGTTCCTCCTGGCGGTGATCAAGAATTGTGTGCGCTCCGTCGAGGATCCTGCTTGGGCCCTGCAGATGTATCAGAATATCCCATCGCCATTTCGGGGCCAGTTCATCGTCACGAACACGACCGGTCCCGGTTTGGTGACCCGGACTTTGGCGGAGAACCCTGGCCTGCGAAGCTCGGTCACGGTGCTGTTCCCCACCAACGTTTGCGAGCCTAAAACCTGGCACCGGTTTGGTGACTATGGCGCGCATTTGATGGGCTCCTCCTGGCGCAAGTCGGAGGGTTTCCTTAGGACTCGCCTCGCGCGCTATTGGGAGAACGCGACACGTCGCCGCAACTATCGTGCAAGCCTCCAGACCGGACCGAAGCGGGAGGGAGAGTGGATCAACTCCTATCCGGAATCGGCCAGCTAACCCAGGCATACCCATCATGGCTGGAATGCATTTATGGTTGCGGATACGTGATCGGCTGCGGCGGGAGCGAGCCGAACACTTTGCCCGGCGGGACGCGTTCCTGAGGACGGAGACTCCCATTATTTCCTTCAGCTTCGATGACTTTCCGAAGTCCGCCTTGCTGGCAGCCGGCTCGATGCTCAGCGATCGCGGCTGGCAGGGCACCTACTACACCTCGTTCGGACTGGCCGGGACGATCGCTCCGACAGGCAGGATCTTTGACCTGGACGATTTGCCGGTTCTGTTGGCGCAGCGCCACGAACTGGGATGCCATACCTTTGGGCATCTTCACTCTTGGGACACGCCTGCTGCGGAGTTCGAGGCGGGGATCGAGCAAAACCAGCGCTTCCTGACCAGTCGGTTTCCTGGTGCTGTGTTCCCGACGCTGTCCTATCCGATCAGCTGTCCCAACCCCGGCGTGAAGCGGCGGTCCGGCGCGCGTTTTGCCGGCTGTCGCGGAGGCGGGCAGGCTTGCAATCAGGGCCGACTCGATTTGAATCATCTCCGTTCCTTCTTCCTGGAGCAGGTTGGTGAGAACATGGGTGCGGTCAGGCAGGCGATCGAGCAGACGGTGCGTTGCCAGGGCTGGCTTATTTTTTCCACCCATGATGTGGAAGCGTCCCCCACGCGTTACGGGGTTACAACCGGGTTTTTTCGAGAAGTAGTCGCTGCGGTGGGGGACTCGGGAGCGCGGGTCCTGCCGGTGGGGGCCGCGTTGGAGCACCTGGGATTGGTGCCGAATGCCAGGCATTCAGAGCCCGCATCAGTTTCGCGGTAATTAAAATTGTCCATGTTTCCCTGCTTGAGTCCCGGGCCAAGTCTTTCGATATCTGCTTAGCGAGTCATGCTGTTCAATTCACTTGAGTTTGCGCTGTTTTTTCCGATCGTCTGCGCCCTGTTCTTTATGGGGCCCAAGTCGATGCGGCTTCCCATGCTTCTGGTGGCGAGCTGCGTCTTCTACATGTTCTTTGTTCCGCAGTATATCCTGATCCTGTTTGTCACGATCCTGATCGATTATGTCTGCGGCCTGAAGATCGAGGCCAGCCAGGGGCCAAGGCGGCGCTCGCTCTTGGTATTCAGCCTCGTGGCGACTTGCGCCGTGCTGTTCGTCTTCAAGTATTTTGATTTCTTCATGGGAAATTTCGTTGGCCTGGCCGGCCTGTTTGGCTGGAAAGTCTCCCTTGGCGCTTCGAACATTCTCCTGCCCATCGGCCTCTCATTCCACACGTTCCAGAGTTTGAGCTATGTGGTGGAGGTTTACTACGGGCGTCAGAAGGCCGAACCGGACTTCATCAAGTATTCGACGTTCGTGATGTTTTTTCCTCAGCTCGTAGCGGGTCCCATTGAGCGGCCGCAGAATCTGTTGCATCAGTTTAGCGAGCTGAAGGATTTCAACGCGACGGATGCATGCATCGGGCTGAGGAGGATGGCGTGGGGCTTCTTTAAGAAACTGGTGGTTGCTGACCGGTTGGCGATTTACGTCAACGATGTCTATGGGGCGCCCCAACAGTGCACCGGCTTGCAACTGACCCTGGCGACCGTCTTCTTCGCCTATCAGATCTACTGTGACTTCTCCGGTTACTCCGACATCGCCTTGGGCACTGCCCGGGTGCTGGGCTTTAACCTGATGGAAAACTTTAACACACCGTATTGGTCGCTGTCGGTGGGCGAGTTCTGGAAACGTTGGCACATATCCCTTTCGACTTGGTTTAAGGACTACGTCTATGTGCCCTTGGGGGGGAGTCGGGTGGATCGGGTTCGCTGGGCGAGGAATGTTTTGATCACGTTTGGGATAAGCGGCTTGTGGCATGGAGCCAACTGGACCTATGTGTTTTGGGGTTTCTTAAACGGGCTTTACCTAGTCTGCGGCGCGCTGACTCTACCGCTCAGGGACCGTTTGTTCGGTGGAGTTGGATTGGGCCGGGATACGCTCGCTCGAAAGGTAATCATGTTGCTGACCACGTTCTTCCTGACTTGTATTGCTTGGGTGCTCTTCAGGGCGAAGTCGATGTCTGACGCTCACTACATTCTGACTCATTTGGCCGTGAATTGGGATTTGGGTGCAGTGGCTACCGAGCACTTTCTGCTGCGACAGTTGCCGGTGGCCATCCTGAGCATTCTGCTTCTGGAGATCGGCCAGTTGCTGCGTGGGGCGGTTTGGTTTGATCGTCTTTGGGTCCGGCTGCCATTGGTTCCCCGGTGGGCGTGCTATTTGACTTTCTTTTATTCGGTGGTTTTCTTTGGGGTCTATCGGAAGGCTGAGTTTATCTATTTCCAGTTCTAACTCTGAACTCATGCACGGATTTTCAAGAATAGCCGCGTTTTTCCTGTTGTGTGCGGTCGTGGCCTTTGGTTTGGATGCTGCCATCGACTCGGGATTGCGTCGGATCAAAACCTCGGACAAGGGCGCCTTCAACGCCGCCATGTCTGGAAAGGTGAATGCGCAGATTGTCATCAATGGATCCTCGCGGGCCTTGGTTCACTACGATCCGGTCTTGATCCAGCAGCAGACCGGGCGCACGGCTTATAACCTGGGACGCAATGGATCGCACATCGATATGCAAGTTGCGGTTCTAGAGGCGTATCTGCGCCAGAACGACAAGCCGGAGCTGGTTATCCAGAACCTGGATCCGCACACCTTTATTCCGACCGACGAGGTGTATGATCCGGCTCAGTACATGCCCTATTTGCACGACGAGTCCCTCTATGGGGCTCTGCTGAAAATTCATCCGCAGGCTTGGAGGTGGAAGTATCTGCCGATCTACGGGTATGTCGTCGAGGACATGCGGTTTACCTGGCTCAGGGGTTTTGCCGCCTGGTTTGGCATTCATCCGAGAGAGGATCATTTCCGAGGCTACAACCCGAGGGATACTCAGTGGACTGGTGATTTTGAGCGATTCAAGGAGCAGCATCGTGACGGCTTCAAAATCCAAATTGACCCCAAGGGGGTGGAGCAGGTGGAGTCCCTGATCCGGCTTTGTCATAGCCGAGGAATACCTTTGGTGTTGTGCTACTCTCCGGAGTATCTCGAGATGCAGCGGCTCACCAGCAACCGGCAGGAACTCATGGGCATGTTCAGGCAGGTGGCAGAGAAAGGGCACGCCACATTCATGGATTTCAGCGAATCGGAGGTTTGTGCGAAGCGGGAACACTTTTACAACTCCCAGCATCTTAACCGTCAAGGCTCGAGGCTGTTTTCCCTTGAACTGGCAAAACGCCTCAACAATACTATTTCACTAAATAAGCCCGTTAGTTCGGTTCCCTGAGCATGGCTGCTATTTCTGCAGTGACTGTTGGAGACCGGAGCGTGCGAGGCAAAACCCGTCTGGTTCGAACGTAACCGCGTCTACTCCGGCATCATCTTCCGGTTCGCTCCGTTCACTTGACATCTGGCATTGAGGTGTTCTGTTGCCGGGTGGATGGTCACCGGGTTTGGGTTCTGTTATGGTATTGAAGCTGCTTTAAGGCTGCCATGTGTCGGATAAGTTCTCATCTTTGTCCTGTGTCTGAGCAGGTTTCGTCCTGCAGGCGGCGCTTGTTCGGATGGATGCCGGTTTTAGGGCTGCTGGCGATGGTGCTTTTGACCGGCTCGGCGTCAGGGGAGATCATACCGACCGGGCGGCGCATTAACTGGTCGCGAGGGATGGTAGGCGTCCCGGGTGGAATCCCGAACCGGACCAGTATTTTCTGCAACGTCAGGGTCTCCATCCCTGGTACTAATATCGTGGCCAAAGGGGATGGTATTGCCAACGACGCTCCGGCGATCGAGGCGGCCCTGCGAGCCTGCCCTTCCAACAAGGTTGTTTTCCTCCCGGCTGGGCGGTATTTGGCCAAGAGCTGTTTGAGTATTCGGAGCGACGGGGTGACGCTGCGGGGAGAGGGCATGGGGAAGACGGTCATCATCGCTGACACAGTTAACAACTGCAGCGGCTTTTTCTCGATGGGCACCTTCCGTGAGAGCCCGGCAGCTGAGCGGGCGATTATCTCGGGCTTTACCAAGGGAAGTTCAAACATCGTGGTTTCGTCGGCGGCTGGGCTGACGGTGGACCGAACCCTGCTAAAGATCTGGCAAACCAACCTGCCTACCGTCAAACACACGGGATCCACCATCAACATGACTCGGCAGATGGCCAAGGTGGTCAAGATTGAAGGGACCAAGTTGACGATTTGGCCCCCGCTTGTTTACGACTTTACGAACAAGCCCACGTTCAAGCATCACGATCTTTTTCTGACCCACGCTTCCGGCATTGAGGATCTTACCATCAGCGCCGCTTCGAACGTGTCCGCCTATCTTATCTCGCTGCAGCAAACCTATGGCTGCTGGCTCAAGGGAGTCGAGACCCACAAGGCCAGTGCTGCGCATGTGTTTGGCTTCTATACCGTGCTGAACGAGGTGCGCGAGTGTTATGTTCATGAGGCCTTCAGCTACGGAGCCAACTCCGGCGCCGGAATCGAGCTTTACACCCACAACACCGGCTTCCTGATCGAGGACAACATCATCGAGAGCGCCTTTCCCTCGACCATGCTTTCCGGCAGTTCGTCGGGCTGCGTTGTGGCCTACAATTACAGCCACAATCCTCAAAGCGGGTCGGTGCTCATCGGCGGCGACTTTAACTGCAATCACGGGCCCCACAACGTCATGAATCTCTACGAGGGCAATGTGGGCTCGATGCTGCAGTCCGACGGGTACTTCGGGTCGGCCAGTGAGATCACCGCCTTTCGCAATTTTTTCAGCGGGTCGCACCCCACCTTGACCCTCAATCAAAAGGCGGTGGATCTTTGCCGCTGGTCTCGGAATTTCAATATCGTGGGCAATGTCTTAGGCCTCCCCAATTGGACTGGAGCCTATGAGACTTTTACCAATAACTACAGCTATCGCGTCCCGACGATATATCGGCTCGGTTATCCCGGCATGGCCAACAATGGATATACGGGTACGAACCCGCCCTCAAAAGACATCATGGCCCTGGACCTGGGGGTGGCTGGCACCTTGCTTCGCCACGGCAATTTTGATTACGCGACTAAAAAGACCAATTGGGACAGCAAGATCACCGATCGGGTCCTGCCCGCTTCCTTGTATCATGCTGCCAAGCCCGCTTGGTGGCCGTCGGATCTCCGTTGGCCTGCTCTCGGACCGGATCTGCAGCCGATGGTGGCATTGATACCGGCGCAGCGGAGGTTCTTTAACAGCCCTGATAGCGAGGCTCCCCAACGCCTTCGCCAGGTGACCTCGCCCTAGCGACGGGTCTGACGATGTCCGCCAGGACCCACTGAGTTTCGATCCGTATCCGCTTGCGGTTTTTTTCGACTACTTTCATGGTTGTCGGACCTGAGGGGTCGTTGCTTCGGCCCGACAACTGCTTCCTTTTCGCTGACATGTCGCTCGTCAAACAAGATCGCGCCGCCTGGGAGAATGAGTATCAGGCTGGCAAGTGGGAGAACCTGGCAAGTAGCCCTGACTTCGCTCGTTACAAGGTCGTTGCCGGCTGGATCCATTCTTTTGGCCCCTCCTTGAGCCTCCTGGACGTTGGGTGTGGCCACGGCGTGATGCTGCAACACTTGGATTTGGAGCGAATCAACCATTTTACCGGGCTCGATATTGCCGAGTCGGCGCTCAATGCCATCCAACCCAAGCGGGAGCAGGACAGTTATGTGTGCAGCCCAATTGAGGAGTTCAAGCCATCGCGGAAGTGGGATGTGATTCTCTTCAACGAGGTTTTGTATTATATGCACGACCCTGTGTCGCCGCTTCGACAGTTTGAGAAGTCTTTGTCCCCGAACGGCTTTTTCGTGATCTCGATGCACAAGAAGAATAATCCGTTGGCCTTCAACAATAAGTGTCTACGGAAGGTTCGACGTTTCGTACGGGAGGCTGGGTATGAGATGCTTGACGGGGTGGAGATTCGTCGGCTCGCCTCCCCGACTGCCTGGGAACTTTTGAAGGTGCGTCCGCGAAATGACGCACGTCAGCCCTAACCACTGTTAGCCACCACCGAGGGAGCCTAATCGTCTCGTTTGATCGTTTGATTATGTCCGGTCAGTTCCATACTTCCTGCTTGCCGACAGGGCCGGTTGATCTCAGCCGCGTGGCGGTTGTGATCCCCTACTACCATGGTAAGGATTTCATTCAGTCCTGCCTGAGGTCCATCCTGGCCAACGGCATCCGGGCCAGTCGGATCTATATCGTGGAAAACAGCGTTCGCCGAGGGGAGTTGGCTTCTCTGGCGGTTGAGTTTCCTGAGGTTCATGTTCTGGAGGCTCCGCCCCGGCTGGGCTTTGGAAAAGCGTGCAATTTGGGAGCCCGCACCGCCATCAGCGACGGAGCGGTCATGGTGGCCATTTTGAATCAGGATCTGGTGGTGGGAGATCAATGCCTGACGCGCCTGGTGCGAAGCCTTTACGCCGATCCCCGCCTCGCCATCACCGCCCCGCTGAACTTCTCGCACGACTTCCGCGAAATGGAGGGCTTTTATGTCAAACACTACCTGTCGGAGTGTCCCTCCTTGGTGAAGGATGCCATCGAGGGCAATTTAAGGACAACCTATGCGGTTCCGAAAGTCATGGGCTCCAGCTTTGTGGTCAGAGCCGATGTGGTGGAGCGGTTGGGCTTGTTCGATGAAATCTACTTCATGTATTGCGAGGATGATGATCTCTGCCGTCGCTACATCGCCGCCGGGCTCGGGTTGGCTTTGGTCAGCGATGCGGCGGTTGGGCATGCCCATTCCCATACCAACCAGGATCGCGACGAGAGTATCGATGTGCAGGAGCGGGAGTCGCGTCAGGTCTTCCTGTTGAAGAGTTCCGAGCGTTCCTTCCTCCAGAACTGGATCCGCGTCCAGCGTTTCAACTTTTTGGATTACTTCAAGCTGGTCTCCAGCCTGCGGGTCGGCTTGCTGTTCTCCGCCCTGGGCAGCGACCTTCGAGTGCTGGCCAAGACCTCGCGAATACGAACGCTCCGTCGCCGGGAGATGGAACTCACTGCCGCTTATCGGCAGGAAGCCAGCGTCCAGCGTCCGCGCGGCATTGAGAAGGTCGCGTGAGACAGCATCAAAGGTGTCCCATGGATCTGTCTCCGTTCGGTGCGAAGGATCAGTATCTGTTCTATCTGCCCACCCTTTCATGGCCAATCTGAACCACGCGGACGTAGATCCGGCTGCCGACCCGTTGGCGGCCGATCGGGAGAAGTTGGCGGATCTGAAGCGCAGCAGCTTCCGCGCGCTCAAGTGGGATTTTATAGGTAAGTTTGGGTGTCAGTTGGTAAACCTGCTGGTGACCACGATTTTGGCCAGGCTGCTCTCACCGGAGCATTTTGGATTGCTGGCCATTGCGGGTGCCATCGGGGTGATCGCGGGCGTGGTCTCGGAGGCGGGCATGTATAGCGCCCTGATCCAAAGCGAGAAGGTGACCCCACTGCATTACAACTCTGCCTTTTATTGCTCCCTAGTTCTTTCCTTCGGCCTGTGTCTCATCGTGTGCGCCTGCTCAGGGTGGCTCGCCCGGCTCTATGCCGCGCCGGAGCTTCAGGGTGTGATCGTGGCCACCGGCCTCCTGTTTATTCTGAATGCTCTCTCATCCATTCAGACGGCCTACCTCACGAAGCATCTCCAGTTTGAGCCCATCAGCAAGGCGAGGATTCTTTCAGCCATCGTTTCCGGAACCGTCGCCGTCCTGATGGCTAATCACGGGTATGGGGTGTGGGCCTTGGTGTGGCAGATGATTTTGCAGACACTGGTGTTTACCCTCGCGATCCTTCCGGCGTGCCAGTGGAAAGTTTCCCGAGATTTTTCGTTTCAGGCCCTTCACGAGCTGTGGGATTTCGGCTCCAAGATGTTTGCTTCGGGTGTGATTGACACCCTCTATCGCCGTCTGGATGTATTCATCATCGGGAAAGCGTTCTCGACCGGCGAGTTGGGTTTCTTCCAGCGCGCCAAACTGCTCGAGAATTTGATCTCGGAGTACGGAGCGGGGAGTTTGGCCCGGGTGCTATTCCCGGCCTTCAGCACCATTCAGAGCAATCAGGCGCTCTTGGCGCACTCGTTCCGGAAAGTCTATTTGCCCCTGGCCTGGTTGATCTTTGCCGTGTCTGGAGTCGCGTTTGTCAGCGCGGAGGAAGTGGTCAAGGTCCTGTTCTCGGCCAAGTGGCTGCCGTGTGTGGACTATCTGCGGCTGCTGCTCATGGGAACATTTGTCTATCCGTTGAGCGCCCCCCTCGGGGCGGTGATTCAAGCGACGGGGAACTCGACCGGGTTCCTTAAGGCGGAGGTGGTGAAGAAGGCGGTGTTTACGGTGAACCTGGCCATGCTGTTCGTCATGGATATTCGCAGCTATCTCATCGGTTTGGCGGTCGCGGGCGTGATCGCCTATCTGATCAACCTCCTGTTCGCCTCCAAGGCCATGGGTATCCGTATGTCTGAGATCCTTCGTTCGGTGGTTCCGTTGCTCCTGGTTGCGGTGGTCAGCACGGCTTTGGTCTACTATGGGATGACCCTGATCACCTGGCCCAACACCTGGGCCCGGCTGATTCTGGAGTCGGGGGCCGCCCTCCTGCTGTATGCGGCCCTGACCGCGGCCTTTCGGCTGGAAGGTTTTCGTGAGGGCAAGGGCGCATTTTTGAAGTTATATCATCAGCTGGCTTGTCGATTTTCCTGAGGTGGCAGGCTGCGAACCAGGCCAACCCGAGCCCGGTTCGATGCCCGCCGCGTCCAGTATCTATTTATGACACGAAGAGTTTTTGTCCTGTCGGCGTCTGATCGCTTCAATTACGGCGACCTCCTGTTCCCCATCATCGCCCACAAGCAGCTCGAGCAGGAGTTTGAAGTGGTGAACACCGCCATCGTTCGCACCAATCTGGTCGAGTTGGGCGCGCTTCCCACCGTGCCCTATGGCTCTCTTTATCAGCGTCGAGGCAACCTCGAGCCACGCGATGCCATCCTGGTGGCGGGAGGCGAGGTTCTCGGCAGCGATTGGGCCACCTTGTACAGCTATGTGAGTCCGGCATTTCGGAGGATCTACGATCTGTTTGCCGTTCGGCGAACCACTCGACGCGGGTTTGAGCGAGTGGTGAGAAGCGTCTTGGGGCATTCGGAGCCAGTGCCCTTTGTTCCATCGAGGGACTCGCTGTTGGAGGAAGTGGATTTCTTTTTTCATGCCGTCGGAGGGTGTGACACTCACGAGAGCGAGCATCGGGACAATGTCAAAAAGGTGTTTGATCGGGCTTGCTACATCAGTGCGCGCGAGGAGGACACAACCCGGAGCATCAAGGAAGGGCTGGGCTGTGAGAAAGTGGTGTTGACTCCGGACAGCGCGATCCTGATGTCGGATTATTATCCGAAGCGCCCATCGCCCTCGGGAACCGGATACATCTGCTACCAAATGCGCGGTCACCACTGGGAGGAGCATCTGCCGGTGGTCCGCGACCAGCTCGACCGCCTGGCGGAACGGACCGGGCGTCACATTGTGCTGCTTTCCATCGGGAACTGCCCTGGACACGATGACCAGGTACCCTTGCAGGTGCTGAACAAGGAGCTAAAGGCCAGGAGCACTTTTGTGAAGCCGCAGAGCATTGAAGCGGTCATGATGACCATCGCCAATTCGGATTTGTACTTGGGCACAAGTCTGCATGGGGTGATCACGGCCATGAGTTTTAAAGTGCCCTATCTTGGCCTGGATCCTAGCATTCTCAAGATCCCCAGCTATCTACGGACCTGGGCTCCGCCCGCGCTTCAGCAGGCCACCGCTTTCAGCGGCATCTGCGACGCCGGGGAGGCGGCCCTGCGGGTGGAGCGGGAGAGTTTGGCGCGAAGTCTGGAAAACCAGAAGCAGCGGGTTCGTCAGTCCTTCCTCAGAATCCGGGAACTGCTCAAGGGCGGGCTGAGGCAGCCAGCGGCGGTAGTGCGGCCTTGAGCTTCCGGGGAAAAACGGCCTACAAATCTCGATCGAAGACTCAAGCGACTTATATTATGAAGGGAATCATTCTTGCAGGGGGTGCGGGCTCACGGCTGTATCCGCTGACGTTGGTGGCCAGCAAGCAGCTTCAGCCTGTCTATGACAAACCAATGGTGTTCTACCCGCTGACGACCCTCATCGAGTGCGGTGTGCGGGAGTTCTGCCTGATCTCCACCCCGCATGATCTTCCTCGCTTTCGCCAGCTGTGCGGAGATGGCAGCCAGTGGGGCGTGACCATCGATTATCGTGAGCAGGCCAAGCCGGCTGGCATCGCCCAGGCGTTCTTGATCGCTGAGAGTTTTATCGGCCGAGACCCCGTGTCGCTGATCTTGGGCGACAATATCTTCTATGGGGGCGACGTTTTTCACAAGGCGTTCTCTGAATTTCGGAGCGGCGCGCAGATTTTCGGATATCAGGTGTTGGACCCGGAACGATATGGCGTCGTGGAATTCGATGCGCACGGCAAAGCTTTGTCGATTGAGGAAAAGCCCCAAAAGCCGAAGAGTCATTATGCGGTGCCTGGTCTTTACCTGTTCGACAACGACGTGGTTGCCATCACGAAGGCTTTGAAGCCCTCCCCGCGGGGAGAGTTGGAGATTACGGATGTCAACATGGAGTATCTGCGGCGGGGCACGCTCCGAGTCGCCCGGTTGAACCGGGGCTTCGCCTGGCTGGATGCCGGGACCAGCAGTAGCTTGCACGAGGCCTCCGCCTATGTGCAAACGATCGAGAAGCGGACTGGAGTAAAGATCGGATGCCCGGAGGAAGCGGCGCTCCAGCAGGGTTTCCTAAGTGTCGATCAGTTGGAGGCTTGGACGGCCAAGGTGCCCAAGTGCGAGTATCGGGAGTATTTGGTGAATCTCCTCGCGGAGCGGAGAAGGAAAGGTTGATGACGATTCGAGGGTGGGTTCGCCGGGGATCCACAACGGTTTACGAGTTTATCGAGCTATGATCATTCTGTTAGGTGGCAGCGGTTACATCGGACAGGCCTTCGCCAAGGAGTTGGAGAGGCGTCGCTGGGACTTTTTGAACCTCGCCCGGTCGCAAAAGGACTATTCTGACTTCTCGAAGCTGCTCGAGTTGCTCCGAGCGGAAAAGCCGGAATTTGTCATCAACGCGGCCGGCTATACGGGCAAGCCCAACGTGGATGCCTGTGAGACGGCCAGAGCCGACACCCTCCAGGGAAACACCCTCCTGCCGGCCACCATTGCCCATGCTTGCTGCGCCGCGGGGGTGCCATGGGGTCACGTCTCCTCGGGATGCATCTACGCCGGAGCCAAAGTGAAATTGGATGGCGCTTGGGTCGTCGAGAAGGACCTGACAGCGCCGTCCCTGCGGGCGCTGTTCCTAAAGAACCCCGGCGCGTTCAGCGGGTTTGCAGAAGACGATGCCCCCAACTTTTCCTTCCGTCAGCCCCCCTGCAGTTTCTACAGCGGGACCAAAGCCCTGGGGGAGGAGGCGATAGCCGGCGTGGGCAGCAGCTATATCTGGCGTTTGAGAATTCCTTTCGATGAGTGGGATAGTCCGCGGAACTACCTCTCCAAGATCCAGAGGTACTCCAAGGTGTACGACAACATCAACTCGATCTCGCATCGGGAGGACTATGTGAAGGCCTGCCTGGACCTATGGGCTCTCCGGGCCCCCTTCGGAACCTACAACGTGACCAACCCAGGGGCCATCACCACCGCCCAAGTGCTGGATCGGCTGAAGGCCGGGCTGAAGCTCAAGCGGGAGTTCTCGTTTTGGGCGAGCGATGAAGAGTTTTATGCGACCGCCGCCAAGACGCCCCGATCCAATTGCATTCTCGACACGAGCAAGCTCGTGGCGGCCGGAGTGAAGATAAGATCCGTGTTGGAGGCACTGGACGATTCTATCGCCCGCTGGACACCCGAGAAGTTGGGGTGATCCAGGGGCGGAAAGGCAAAGCGTTTTAAGCATTCGGGTTTCTAAGGCTATTCTGGAACGGACGACCTACACACACATGAATTTGCTGATCACAGGCGGAGCGGGATTTATCGGATCGAACTTGATTCATCTTTTGATCGGACGAGCGGAGATCCAGCGAATCGTGAACTTGGACTGCCTCACTTATGCCGGCAACCTTGATAATCTGAGGGGGGCGGAAGGCTCTCCGAGGTATTCGTTTGAGAAGGTGGATCTGCGGGACAAGGATGCCGTGATGCAGGTGGTTCATCGTCACGCGATCACTCACGTCATGCACTTGGCCGCAGAATCCCACGTCGACCGATCCATCACCGGGCCCGGGGATTTCATCCACACCAACATTGTGGGAACATTTCATCTGCTTGAGGCTTGTCGAGCGTCCTGGGCTGGCAAGCCAGGGCCGTTCAAGTTTCATCATGTCTCCACGGATGAGGTGTATGGCAGCCTGGGGGCCACCGGGTTGTTTACCGAGACCACGCCTTACGCTCCCAATTCTCCTTACTCGGCCAGCAAGGCTTCGAGCGACATGTTGGTCCGGGCCTATCATCACACCTACGGGATGCCTACGGTCATCACGAATTGTTCCAACAACTACGGCCCGTTCCAGTATCCCGAGAAGCTCATCCCGGTGGTGATCCAAAACATTCTGGCGCGCAAGGCGATCCCCATCTATGGCGATGGCATGAATGTTCGGGATTGGCTGTATGTGCGTGATCACGCGGAGGCTTTGTGGCGGGTGTTGCAGGCTGGCGGGTTGGGCGAGACCTACAACATTGGCGGGAACAATGAGTGGCCGAACATCAGGATCGTTGAGCTGATCTGCGACCTCGTCGACGAGCTTAAACCCGAGTTGGGTGGCCATTCCAGGAAACTCATGACCTTCGTCAAGGATCGTCCCGGCCACGATCGACGCTACGCCATAGATGCCTCGAAACTGGCCAAGGAGCTTGGGTGGTCTCCATCGTACACCTTTGAGACCGGGATTCGGGAGACGGTCGCCTGGTATCTCAAGAACCAAGAATGGGTGGCGAGCATTGCCCGTAAGGCCGCGGATCGCAAATAGCTTCTGCGGACACCAAGGATGGCAGTAGCCGCCGGTCGGTTTTCCCTGCTGGCGGTTTCTTCTCTATGGCTCTTCAGCCGATCACCTTTGATGAGTTCGCTGCGTTGGAGGCAGCCAACGGCGGACGCATGATTCGTCGCAGTGGCATCTACTGGAAGGTGGTCCGACCTTTCTTTTACCAGCCGCTTATCCCATGGGCTGAGTATCCGCATGCTTCGCTCCGTGGGCCCGCAGCCGCCGTGCTGGGCGGATGGCAGCACGTCGTGCCGGCCCATGAGCCGTCCAATTCCTCACTTCGATTCTTAGCTTTCTCCGGGCTTCGTGACTACGGTTTGGATTCGCTGGATTACAATCGTCGCCGGCAGCTCAAGATAGCCATGAGGCGGTTCACGGTGCGCGAGATGGTGGATCGCGAGGAATTGTCGCGTCTGGGCTATCCCGTCTACCTGGATTTTTACGCCCGCACGGATTACGACTACTACACCAGCCGCACCCAGGAACCCACTTACGCGGCGTGGAGCAATCGACTGTTTGATTGCCAGAAGCTTCTCATTCTCGGCGCATTTGATGGAGCCAAACTGGTAGCGATCAGCGTTAGCTATCTTTTCGGCTCCACCCTTTGTTACATGACCTTCTTCTCCACCACCGATGCCCAGAAGAGCTTCATTTCGGACTTTATGCTCCATCAGGTCCGCGAGTTTGCCGCTGAGCGTCAGGAGGTTACGACATTGATAGCCACACGGTATAAAGGAGGATCGAGTTTAGACCGATTCTACCTCATGCGCGGTGCAGAGATTGTGGTTAAGCCTTCCTATCTTACCATCAACCCTTTGGCGAGCATGGCTCTTAAGCTGTTCTTTCCCAAGCGGGCGGTTGCGGTTTGGGGGGAGGGGACGTCCCAGCCTGCTTCGGCGATGGATCTGAGAAAGGTAGAGTCGTGAAGATATTCCCTTCCCAAACTGGGGAGCAGACAGCGGTGCTGGCGCGAGTGGGCAAGTGGACCTTGGGGCTTGGCCTGCTGTTCTGCATTCCGCTGGTGCGCTGGGCCGAGTTCGCTCTCACCAGCGAATTTCACTCCCACGTGCTGCTGGTTCCGTTTGTGTCCTGGTACCTCATTCGGACCTGTGCTTTGGATGGGCAATGGCAGCCCTCACGCAATGACCGAGGCGCGACCGGTTGGATGTTGGGCTGGTCTGCTTTGGCGGTTCTGGGGGGGCTTGGCTACCTTTCCTCCTGGTTGAGAGGCTTTCCGCTGACGGGAAGCGATGCGCTTTCGTTGAGTTCACTCTCATTGTTGTGCGGCTTCTATGCCGTGGTCTGCTGGCATCTGAGCGTTGAGTCGATTCGCCAGATTCAGTTCCCGCTGGGATTCCTCCTGTTCCTGGTTCCACTCCCGAGTTTTGCCATGGATGCGATCGAGATCTTCCTGCAGCACGCGTCCGCGGAGATGGCTTCCTGGCTCTTTAGCCTGAGCGGGCTTCCGTTTCTGCGCGACCAGCTGACGTTCACCCTGCCAGGTATCACCCTTAAGGTGGCGCAGGAGTGCAGCGGGGTCAGGTCCTCGCTCGTCCTGTTCATGACGAGCTTGATCGCGGCGTATCTGTTTCTGCGCAATCCCAATCACCGTTGGTCGCTGGCGGTTTTCACTGTCTTCCTGGGAATCCTGCGCAACGCCTTTCGCATTCTGGTGATTGCCTGGCTGTGCGTGGAGATCGGCCCCGAGATGATCCACTCGGTGATCCACAAGCGAGGCGGTCCCTTGTTTTTCGCCCTGAGCCTGGTTCCCCTAGGCCTGGTGCTTTGGTCCCTGATTCGGCGCGAGCGGAGGCAGGCAGTCTCAGCCCCCGCCGGCGTTGCGGAGGTCACCTCTTTGGTGGGCGGGGGCGGACCAGCCAAGGCCCGGCGTGCGTAGGTCCTGATCCGCTGCTGAAATGACCACCGGGCTTGTCATGTCGGTTGTTGCGGTTTGCTGGATCCTCGGCTTGTGCTGGGTGGTTTCCCGGCAGCGCAGTCATCCGCTGACCAAGGTTGGGTTCGTGGGAACTTTGTTGATGCTGGGCGCAGAGGGGTTGATTGCCCATTCCGCGCTCCTTTGCCACGACCAGTCCAATGTGCTCCGACTGCAGGGCATTCGCTGCCTGCTGCTGTCGTTTGCCCCGGTTCTATGGCTGCTGTATTCGCTGACCTATGCGCGTGGCAACGTGCGCGAGGGGCTGTTGCGATGGCGTTTGGCTCTGGGTCTGGCCGCAGCGCTCCCGCTCTTGGCCATCGCCGGGTTCCGTGACGTTGTGATCATGGAGCCGGCACACGGCAATTCTCAGGGGTCACCTTTTGTCATGATTGGTTGGCCGCTGAAGTTGGTCCACCTGCTTCTGATGGTGGCCGCCGTCCTGGCCTTGATGAATTTGGAGCGCACCTTTCGGACCGCGGTAGGCACGATGCGATGGAAGCTGAAGTATGGCGTCATGGGGTTTGGAGGCCTGCTTGCCGTCAGGCTGTTTACCTCCAGCCAGGCCATTCTCTATTCCGCCCTCCATCCGCTCTGGCACTCACTGAACACGGGCGCCCTGCTGGTTGCCTGCAGTTTTCTGTCGGTAGCCGTGCACCGGACGGATGGACTGGGGATGGACATCTATCCCTCCAAATCGACTCTCTACAGTTCTATCACGGTCGTTCTGGCCGGCGTCTACCTGTTCGTGGTTGGAGTTCTGGGGAAGATCGCCAACGCCTTCGGTGGAGACGGCTCTCTCCCGCTTAAATCCTTCCTGGTGCTGGGAGCGCTTTCGGCCTGTGCTGCCTTTATCCTTTCCGACCGCTTGAGGCTGTTGACCAAGCAGTTGGTCAGTCGCCATTTTCAGCGTCCGTTTTACGACTATCGCAAGGTTTGGCAGGCCTTCACCGACCGAACCTCCTCCTGCCGGGATCAAACCACGCTGTCGCGGGAGATGGTCCGTCTGATCTGTTCTACCGTCGAAGCACTGTCCGTGAATCTCTGGGTCCTGGATGTTCAGGAAGGATCCATTCGGTTGGGAGCCTCCACGTCCTTGAGTGACGAGGAAGGCGGGGCCCTGGTTCAGGCTTCAACCGATGTTTCAGCGCTGGCGCGTCGGTTGAGGGAGTTCAACGGTCCTGTGCATTTCGCCAAGCTGCCAGCCGATGTGGCGACCGCGCTGAGCCGCATGAACCCCCGCCAGTTTGACGTGGCCGGCGACCAGTTGTGCGTCCCGCTGATCGCCAATGATGTCGTGCTCGGCTTCATGGTGGTCGGGGATCGCGTGGGAGGAGTTCGGTTCTCGGTGGAGGATCTCGATCTGCTCAAGTGCATCAGCGATCAGGCTGCCGGAAATCTATTGAACCTCCGGCTCGGCGACCAGCTCATCCGGGCCAAGGAACTGGCCGCTTTCCAGCAGATGGCCGCCTTCTTCGTTCACGACCTGAAAAACACCGCATCCTCGCTCTCCTTGATGCTGCAGAATCTTCCGACCCAGTTTGACAATCCAGCGTTTCGCAGCGATGCGTTGCGCGTTGTCTCGAAGGCTGTCGGGCGGGTGAGGGAGCTCATCGACCGTTTGACATCGCTTCGCCAGGACATGGACATGAAGTTTCGGGATGCCGATCTCAACGAAGCTGTCGAGACCGCCCTGCAAAGCATCGCGCCCATCGAAAAGCCGTGGCTCCGCTGCCGGCTGCAGCGCGCGCTCACGTGTTGGATGGATCCCGACCAGATACAGAAGGTGGTGGTAAACCTGGTTTTGAATGCCAAGGAGGCTCTGGGAGAAAAGGGCGAGGTGCGGGTGGAGACGGAGCTGCGGGAGGGATGGTCGGTGCTGTCCGTCAGGGATACCGGCTGCGGCATGGCTCCGGAGTTCATTCGGAACTCCCTTTTCCGGCCCTTTCAAACCACCAAACGACAGGGAATGGGCATCGGGATGTTTCATTGCAAGACGATCGTGGACGCTCATCGAGGGCGCATCGAAGTGGCCAGCGTGCTCGGCCACGGAACCCAGTTTCAGGTTTGGTTACCTGCCAAATGAACGACCAGGAAAAGCCAGTATTGCTCATTGTGGACGACGATGAGGACATCAGAACCCAGCTCAAGTGGGCGCTGACGGCATCGTATGAAGTCGTGCTCGCGGAGGACCGGGTCTCTGCCTTGGAGGCGTTTCGGGCCCATCACCCGCGTCTCGTGCTACTCGACCTCGGCCTTCCTCCAATGCCCGCCGGCCCGGAGGAAGGGATGGCCACGCTGACCGAAATGGTCGCGTGCGATCCCCAGGTCAAGGTCATCATCCTATCAGGCCAATCGGAGCGAGGAAACGCACTGCGGGCCGTCAACGAGGGCGCGTATGATTTTCTGGTGAAGCCGCCCGAGATTGAGGAGCTGAAGGTGGTGCTGAAGCGCGCGTCAGTGATGGCCCGCATGGAGCGAGAGATCACGGGCATGCGACAGCATCTGGACACGGAGGGCTTCGAAGGAATGATCGGCAGCAGTCCCCAGATGCAGGTCGTTTTCGAGACGATCCGGAAGGTGGCTGGCAGCCAGGTGCCGGTGTTGCTCCTGGGGGAGAGCGGGACCGGAAAGGAGGTCGCCGCCCGCGCCGTTCATCGCAAGAGCACGCGATTTGAAGGTTCGTTCGTGGCCATTAATTGTGGTGCGATTCCCGACAACTTGTTGGAAAGCGAGCTGTTCGGGCATGAGAAGGGCGCGTTCACCGGCGCGCATATGCAGCGGCCTGGCAAGATCGAATTGGCATCGGGAGGGACTTTGTTTTTGGATGAAATTGGCGAGCTGCCGCTGGCCCTGCAAGTCAAGCTGCTTCGGTTCCTGCAGGAGCAGAGGATCGAGCGGGTCGGGGGCCGACGTGAGATCGAGGTGGATGCGCGCGTCGTGGCGGCCACCAACGTGGATCTCAAAAAGGCGATGCAGGAAGGCAAGTTCCGAGAGGACCTTTACTATCGTGTGGCGGTGGTGTCGATTCGTATCCCGCCACTTCGGGAGCGGAGCGGGGACACGCTCGTCCTGGCTCAAAGTTTCCTGCGGCGCTTCGCCGGGGAGAGTAATCGGCCGAATTTGAGGTACAGCCCCTCCGCCTTGCGCGCACTGGAGCAGCATCCCTGGCCGGGTAACGTTCGGGAGTTGGAGAATCGCGTCAAGCGCGCGGTCATCATGGCGGAAGGAGCCACGGTGAAACCTTCGGATCTCGAGCTCAATGGTGGCCCGGTAAGCGCTCCCTCCGGCAGACGCGGACTGAAGGAAGCGCGGGAAGAGTTGGAGCGTGAGATGGTGGAGGAGGCCCTGCGCCGGCACGAGGGGAAAATTAGTCCGGCGGCGGTGGATCTGGGAATCAGCCGCCCGACCTTTTATGAGCTGATCGAAAAGCTGGGCATCAAGCGGCCTTCCAATTGATCCGTATGTGTCATTGTCATTTTTTGCGTTGTCTCCGAATCCGTAACTCCAATTCATGAGAACCTTATCCATTTTGCGAACTGGTCTCGCGCTGGTCGCGGCCCTTTTGGGCGGGGCTGGCTGTTCCCAGCAATCCAAGGTAGCGGGTCATCTGGCCCGCGCGGCGACCTATCACCAGGAGGGAGATCTCGAGAAGGCTAAGATTGAGTATCTTAACGTGCTCCGCCTCAACCGGACCAACGCCGTGGCTGTGGTGCACCTGGGAGCGATTTTCTTCGACCAAGGAGCCATCCAGCAGGCGTTTTCGTTTTTGCAACGAAGCCGGGAGCTGGCCCCTTTGGAAGTTGAAAATCGGGTTCGTCTGGGGCACATCCTGCTTTCCCGGGGCGAGACCATCCCGGCGCGCGAGGAGGCACTCTTTGTGTTGGGACATCAGCCTGCGAACGATGAGGCGATCCTTCTGCTGGCCTATGCCTCCAAGACCGAGGCGGAGATCAACGATACTCGTCGCGTGCTGGCCGGACTGCAGCAGCAGGGCGGCTGGCGTTTCAGCCACCATCTCGCCTTGGCCAACTTTCTCTTTCGCACCCGTAACGTGCCGGCTGCCGAGACGGAGATCCGAAAAGCGCTCGCGCTCGATTCCAAATCGTATGCTGCCCATTTAGCACTGGCCAACCTGCTTCTCTCCCAGACGAACCTGGCTCAGGCTGGGCCGGCGTATCGTTCAGCAGCCGAGCTGTCGCCCCTCCGGCACGGCGCGCGCATCCGCTACGCCGAGTTCTTGCTGCAGAACAATACCAACTCCGAGGCGGGGTTGAAGGTTTTGGGCGAGTATTTGGCCGCTGCCCCCGACTTCCTAGCAGCGAAGCGACTCATGGCTCAGGTGGCGCTGTCCGAAGGACGTCACGCGGACGCTTTGAGGTTGGTGGAGGAAGTGCTGCGGTTGGATCCGATCCACTTCGACAGCCAGGTGCTGCGCGGCAACATCCTGCTGGCCAGCGGTGAGCTGTCCAAAGCGGTGGAAGTGTTTGAGAAAGTGGATAGGACCTTCGTCCCCTCTGCCGAGGTAAAGTATCAGCTGGCGTTGGCGCACTTGCTCAACAAGAAGATTCCCCTCGTGGTGCCCTTGCTCGAGCAGGCGGTGAAGCTGAATCCTGATTCGGTCGAGGCCGTGCGTTTGCGGGGGCAGCTGGAGCTGCGCATGGGTGATGTTACCAAGGCAGCCAGTGGCATCCTCCCTCTGGCCAAGAAGCGTCCGGATGACATCTCCTTGCAGCTCCTGCTGGCGGAGTGCTACATGGTGATGGGACGTCACGACGACGCCATGCAAGTGTACGGCGCTGTGACCAAGCGCCATCCGGGCAGCCTGGAGGCATGGATGGCTGCCGGCCAAGCTCTTCGCGTCCAGGATCGCAACGCGGATGCCCGGGGAGTGTTTGAGCATGTGCGCAAGCTCGCGCCGCAGCACCTGGGATCGCTCTATCAGTTGGTTGAACTCGAACTGGCGGAGAAGCAATATGCCAAGGCCTCGGCCTGGGTTGCCGAGCAGAGCGAGGAGGCCCGAAGATCCGCTCCCAGCCAATTGTTGGAAGGACGGATTCACATCGCCCAGGGCGACTGGGCCAAGGCGGAGACGGCTCTGAGAGCTGCGATCGCTGCGGATGCGAACTTGACCGCCTCCTATTACCTCCTGGCCAACGTGTTCACCCAATCCAAGCAGCAGGACAAGGCCATCATTCAGCTGGAGCAGCTCATCGCCAAGAACCCCAAGGAGGACCGCGCATTGATGCTGCTGGGCATGCTGCAGCAGGAGAAGCAGGACTGGAAGAGCGCCCAGGCTACCTATGAGCGCCTGCTGGCGGTCAATCCAGGCTTCGTGCCCGCCCTGAATAACCTGGCGGTGCTCTACTCCGAAGAAGCGGGCCAACTGGAAAAGGCTTACGAGCTGGCTCAGAAGGCTCGGCAGCTTGTCCCGGAGGATCCCAGCATCGCGGACACCTTGGGTTGGATTCTGTTTCAGCAGAGGAAGTACTCCGAGGCCTTGCCGTTGCTTCGGGAAAGCGCTGCGCGGTTCCGTCAGAACGGCGAAATCCTATTTCACCTCGGAATGACCTACTACATGCTGACCCAAGAAGGGCCGGCACGCTCGGCTTTTGAGGCCGCTCTCAAGTCTCCAACCCCCTTCAAAGGGCGGGACGAGATCCGGCAGCGGCTGGACCTGCTGAACCGAGCGGGCAGCCGACTGACCGAGGAAGGTCTGTTGGAGCTTGCCCGGCAGCATCCGGACGACCCGTTCTGCAGAATGGGTTTGGCCGAGCTTTACGAGGCTCAAAAAGATCCGGAGAAGGCCGCTCGAGCCTATCAGGCCGTCCTTGATTCGAACCCCAAGGCGATCCAGGCCTTGAGCCGCCTGGCGGTGTTGTATGCTGGTCCCCTCAAGGACCAAGCGAAGGCTCTCGACTTGGCCAAGCGTGCCCAGGCGCAGAACCCCGATGATCCCAGTCTGGCCGCGATCTATGGGCAGATCGCCTTTCAAAACAACGAGCATGTGCTTGCCTACAACCTGCTGCGGGAGGCTGCTGCGGCCCTGACCAACCGCGCCGATGTCATCCATCAATTTGCGTGGGCCGCCTACAGCGTGGGTCGGGAGGCGGAGGCGTCCTCCGCCATGGATCGAGTCTTGCGGTTGAATCCGGATCGCGCGACGTCCGACTCCGCCACCTGGTTTGTGTCCATGACTTCCGGCTACCGCGCTGGCACTCCCGCCGGTGTCGCCGAAGCGGCGGTGAAAGCAAACGAACTCCTGAAAGCAGCTCCCAACCATGTGCCCGGACTTATGGTGCAAGGGGCAGCCCAAATGGCGAAGGGTGACCGCGGACTGGCACGGCAAACCTTCGAGCGGGTTCAGACCATCTATCCGGAGTTCTTTCCGGTTCGCAAGCCTCTGGCCTTGTTGTATGCCGATGATCCGGCCTTGGAGCAGACTGCGTTTGAGATGGCCCGAAAGCTTCGCGAACTCATGCCAAAAGATTTGGAAATCGCCTCGTTGATGGGCCGGCTCAGTTTCCGCAGGCAGGACTACGCCAGCGCGCTGCTCTACTTCCAAGAGGTCTTGGCGTCACGGCAGCAGGACTACGAGCCCCATTACTTTATGGGGCTCAGCTACGCGAAACTGAGGCAACCCGCTCGAGCGAAGGACTCCTTTCAGCGGGCGTTGGCCTTGGGTTTGAAGGATCCCTATGCGGCGGAGGCCAAGCGGCAGATTGCTGATGTGCAAGGTAACTAGGCCGAGAACTTCGACTGAATCTTCCTGAGTAACGACGATCGAGAATCCACCATGAATATCACCAAGCAACAGATCCTGGATGTCATTTACGAATCCCTGGACGGGCTTAACGAGCAGCTGCCCGATGACAAACAGATGGCCAAGTCGCCCGACACCATTTTACTGGGGGATCACGGAGGCCTGGATTCCCTCGGATTTGTGAACTTTATCGGTGTGCTGGAGGAGGGGCTCGAGTCCCGGCTGAAATGCAGTCCAGGTTTGTCTGGTCCCAACGATTCGTTTGAAACCGTACAGAATCTGGTCGATTTAATCTTCTCTAAGGTCTCGAAGTGACTCGAGGACGACGGTAGGCTGCCTCAGGCAGGGCACGGAGTGCCTGGCAAGCGACAAACCAACGCGAAGGTGATTTGTGAACGGGCTGTTGATCTCTGATTTTAATATCGAGAACTTGGCTTCCTATTTAAGGAACGACAAACAGAAGCCATTGATCGAGTCGGTGAAGGTTTCCTATGGCCAGGTGACCCAGGCGCTGCTGGATGCCGGGGCGGAAGAGTGGTCGCCGCGTCCGGATTTCACCTTGGTGTGGACACGTCCGGAGTCGGCCCTGATGGCGTTTCGTCGATGGATCGAGTTTCAGGAAAGCTCGCTGGACCAACTGCTTCAGCAGGTGGACGACTTTGCTGCCCTGCTCCTCGCTGCCGCTAGTCGCACCTCGCTTCTCTTCGTGCCGCTTTGGTCCCTGCCCCCCTGTCATCCCGGCCATGGTCTGCTCGACCTGTCTGGACAACACGGGGTTGCCCGGGCGCTGATGCGCGCGAATGAGCGGCTGCTGGAACGATTGGACGGCCAGGCCAATATTTTTCCCTTGCTGACCTCCAAGTGGCTCGAGCTGTCGGGGGCGGGGGCTCACAGCGCCAGGCTGTGGTACCTCGGAAAAATCCCATTTTCAAACGAGGTTTTTAAAGCGGCTGCCCGCGATCTGCGATCCGGGATTCGCGGAATCCAGGGAAAATCCAGAAAGGTGATCATCTGTGATCTGGACGATACCCTTTGGGGCGGAATTGTGGGAGATGATGGCTGGCGACAGCTGGTGTTGGGCGGACATGATCCGGTCGGAGAAGCCCTGGTCGATTTCCAGAGGGAGCTGAAGTCACTGACGCGCCGCGGCGTGATTCTGGGCATCGTTAGCAAGAACGAGGAAAGCGTCGCGTTGGATGCCATCAGGCAGCATCCGGAGATGATCTTGAGGGTGGAGGATTTTGCGGGTTGGCGCATCAACTGGCAGGACAAGGCTAAGAACATCTCCGACCTGATGGCGGAGTTGAACCTGGGCTTGGATTCTGCGGTTTTTCTGGATGACAATCCCGTCGAGCGCGAACGGGTCAAGGAGGCGTTGCCGGAAGTGCTGGTTCCAGATTGGCCCGTGGACAAGAAGCAATACGTTCAGGCGCTGTTGGCCCTGGACTGCTTCGATCGGCCCGGGATCACTCAGGAGGATCGAGCGCGAGCTTCGATGTATACCACCGACCGTCAGCGGGACGAGTTACGGAGCACGGTGGGATCTTTGGATGATTGGTTGGAGAAGCTTGAAATCGTTGTCAGGGTGAGTCCCTTATCCCAGGAGAACTTGGCCCGAGCCACCCAGCTGCTCAACAAGACCAACCAGATGAACCTTTCAACCCGGAGGCTTACGGAGCCTGAATTCCTGGACTGGAGCCATCAGGCGGATCATTGGGTTTGGACGGTTCGTGTGGAGGACAAGTACGGCGACTCAGGGTTGACGGGTCTGCTTGGACTCGCTGTGGTTGATGGCCGGGCGCGGATCGTGGACTTCGTGCTGAGCTGCCGGGTCTTGGGGAGAAAAGCCGAGGAGACAATGCTCCATCTGGCGGTCGAGTGGGCGCGTAAACTGGGCCTCAGCGAGGTGGAAGCCGTCTACCTTCCTACTCCCAAGAACAAGCCTTGCCTGGACCTTTTTTCGAAATCGGGCTTTGTACGCGGCGAGGGAGACCGCTTTGTCTGGAAGTCGGAGGCCCCTTATCCCAGGGTTCCCTTTGTCAAACTGGAGAAGTAGCCTCGAGGCGGGCATGGACACCCTGGCGATGGTTCGACGAGATCAGCTGAGCTAAACATGAACGAATCGGCAATCATGGGCGCGGTTAAGCGCAGCCTGCAAACGGTGGCGCGGATTGCGCCGGGAGCCACTGGCCTGCGGGTCAAGCTGCACCGGTGGCGGGGAGTTACCATCGGCGAGGGAACTTGGATCGGCTACGACGTGATTCTGGAGACCTCTCGCCCCCACCTGATCCGCATCGGAAGCCGGGTCGTTATCAGCGTGCGCGCAATGTTTATAGCCCATTTTCGGGGAGCCGAAGGCATCACGATCGAGGATGAGGTCTTTATCGGGCCGGGTGCGATCATTTTGCCCAATGTCACGATCGGCAAGGGTGCGGTGGTCACCGCCGGAAGCGTGGTGTCGGCCTCGGTTCCCGCAATGACCGTCGTTCAGGGTAATCCTGCGCGTCCGATCGCCACCTGTGGTCTGACCTTGGTCGGGGATGACAGTCTGAAGGCTTTTTACCGTTCCCTGCGTCCGATTAAGAAAAAGGGACCTCGAGCTGAAGCATGAGTCACCTAGCTAGAAAACGAGTCGTGGTGTTTCCGGGATTGGAGGCGTCGGGTGCGCGGGTTTGGTCTGCCCTGAGCGACTTGCTGCCGCTGGACTTTGTTCCCGGGGGCGACCTGAGTCGGATCTCCGAGGGGGATGCGGTGCTGTTCTTGGGTGGTGGCGAGCAGGCGCTTGCGTTTGTATTGGACTGCGGAAAGCCTGTTTATGTCGTGATGGGAGCCGGCTCAACGGCGGACGCTGGCACCGAGGATATCCAGGTGGCCTTCGGTACCGGCAACCACCTTGACCTGCGCTTGAGGGGACATCGGCTACCGCACAAGAACCCGGGTGGATTTCAACCGCTGGCCGTGGGGATAGGAGATCAGGTGCAGGCGACTGTCGCTGGGCAGGCCGTGTGGGTTCATCGTTCTCGGGGCGCAGCCTCGGCTGATTTCGTAGTTTGGGGGCCGCCCGCCTTGGCCGATGGGGAGTATCCGTTGGAGTACTGCCATGGCGCCCACTTTTTGCGGCTGCTGCCGCTGATTCATTTTCTTCGGCGAGTGGTGGGGGAGACTGGATGGCAGCCTCCTGGACTTCGTGCGTGCTTCATGTTCGATGATCCGAACCTGCACTGGCCGACCTATGGATTTTTGCCCTTTCGGGAGTTGGTGGAGTTTGGGCGCAGTGAAAGGTTCCATGTCACCATGGCGATGGTCCCGTTGGACTGCTGGTACGCCGACAGCGCGTCGGTAAAGCTCTTCCGCGAGGGGGCTGATCAACTCTCTCTGCTGTTCCACGGGAGCAATCATCTCCACGCGGAGTTGCTCGGCAGCAACGACAGCAACACGGATCGACGGCTCATCGCTCAGGCTTTTCGCAGGATTGAGAAGTTCGAGGCTCGGACGGGCGTCTCGGTTTCCCGTTCAATGGCCGCCCCGCACGGAGCCTGCTCGGTGAGCATGATGCATGTAATGCTCACCCTGGGAATGGAGGGAGCTTGTATCTCGCCCTGGTCCCTGAGGCTGTGGAACCAGGGTTATGACTGGGGAGCTGCGTTCGGCCTCAAGCTGGCTGAGATCACTCGCGGTGGATTTCCGGTGGTTCCGCGGTTCCGCTTTTGCGCCACCTCCCTCGGCGATGCGGTTGTTTCGGCTTTCTTGGACCGGCCCATCATTCCGGTGGGGCATCATGATACCATGGCGGACGGGCTGGGGCTGATCTTCGATCTGGCTGCCCAGATCAACCGTCTAGGGCCGGTGCGCTGGTGCAATATGGATGAAATCCAGCGCTCAAACTACCTAACTCGGAGGCAGGGCTCGACCTTGTGGGTGCGTCCCATGGGGGCTCGACTTCGGGTTGTGATTCCCGAAGGGGTCGAGAGGCTGGTAGTGGATGTTCCCTCGCCCCTTCCCGGCAACTCTGTCGACGAATTCCAGGCGTCGCGGTCGGCGTCTTTGGCCGCTCCGCCATTCCAATTCATCCGCGATCATCAACCGATGACGGTGAGCCCCGGGGAGGAGGTCTGGCTTAAGGCAAGACTGCTTCGCTCGGAGGATCCGCATCGGTGCGGTTCACTTCCTCTTCCGGCCTGGGCGCTGATGCGGCGTGTGATGTGCGAGGTCCGGGATCGATCCAAGCCTCTGGTGAAGCGTCGGAAGCTCGATCACTGACCTCGTGATCTTCCCGCGGCGGTCGCTCCTCGCTCCCGTTGCTCGACCCATGAGCCTCTCCGCCAGCCCAACCTCTCATTCCAGGAAGCTCGCCATCTTCCGGACCTTTTCCTTCATCACGGCTCTGCACTCAGGTTTCGGACGGTTACTCGCGTGAACGATCCCTCGCCCAGTTCCCGGATTTCCATGGAGATGAGTGATCCTGCCTGGGATGCCTTCCTGGAGGGTGAGTGGATGGGGCATCATGAGCAAACCTCGCTTTGGGCCCAGGCCAAAAGCCGGGTAGCGCCGTGGAGGCCGGCGCGGCTTTTGTTCGAGCGTGATGGGACCATCGTGGCGGGTGCTCAAGTTCTTCTGAGGTCGGCCGGCCGGTTGGGAAGGATTGGCTATCTGCCCAAAGGTCCAGTCGGACCCCTTGAGGATCCCGCCTGGCAGCGGCGCCTCGCTAGTTCCCTGGCCAATCTGGGAAGGGAATTGGGCTTAAGTTATCTGGTGCTCGACCTCCCGGCCGAGGCGAACCGGCTGACCGATGAGCTGGACCGTGTCGGGTTTCGTCGACATCCGGACAGCCTGCCTCCCGCGAACCTTATGGGAGCCACGACGGTTCTGGACCTGGCCTTGGATCGCGAAACGCTCTTCGCGCGTCTCCGTGCAACCCTGAGGAACTACGTGCGATCGGGAGTCCGGTCCGGGCTGCGGTTTCGCGAAGGGGGTCGCGCTGATCTGGATCTGTTTTTCTCGATGCTGAGCGCTCTCTGCCAGCGAAGAGGCGTTTCACCCAACCCGCCTCAGCCCAGGTTCTACCAAGAACTCTGGGATGCATTCAGCCCGCGCGGCAGCGCACGTCTTTTTTTTGTGGAACACGAAGGGGAGCCTATAGCGGGTTTGTTTGGGCTGATGATGGGTAGGGCTTTTCGCGCCTGGCGAGTCGGGTGGTCCGGTCGGCACGGCAAGCTGCATCCCAATGAGGTTCTTTGGTGGCGGACGATCGAGTGGGCGCAGGACCACGGCTGCTGCACGTTCGACTTCTTGGGGGTGGAGCGGGCGAGTGCTGAAGCGTTTCTGGCCGGTCGTCCTCTGCCAAAATCGAACACCTCCGGCATGTCGCTCTTCAAACTTGGTTTTGGGGGGCAAGCTATTGTCCTTCCCGAGGCGCGGTCCATGGCCTATCACCCCGTTCTCCGCACCTTTTTGGCGGTGGGTGGAGGCACCTTCCTGGACTCCCCGCTGGGCCAAAGGATGTTTCGTCCGCTTCTGGCCAAGGTGCAGGGCTAGCAGCAAACACCGCCGTCGCGATGGCACGGCTGTTGTGAGGTGCGGAAACTGGGGGATCGCGTCGGCGGTGTTTGCTGCTAGATATTTTTCCTGCGGAAAAGAGCCGATGTGCTGCCTACACTCCGAAAAGACTACACCGAATGGTGGGGGCGGTCTGAAAAGCAAGCGGAGCGGGATGAATTGAGGCAAAACAAACCGGTTCTAAGCGGTCAGACCGAACGACATTCTAAGTCCGACGGCCTGCTAGTGGCGTCGAAGAGCCAGTCGATGATCGACGCGTTTCGTCTGAGTGTATTCCAGCGGCGGCAGATCGATGAGCGTCGGAGACTCGGTCTCCGCGAGGATCTCCTTCGCCAGCGTCTGCAGGCTGCTCCAACGATCCCACTCGATCGCCGGAGAGTGCGTAATCTGCCGCAGCAGGCTTCGCCACTCGATGATCATCCGATCAATATCCCCCATGCCTAGGAAGGGCCGCACCCATTTCGATTTCGAGGCAGGATCCCGATGCACCGAGGCCACGATCGTCTCGGCTCCAGAGCCATACTTCAAAGGAAGTCCGTTCTCCAGGTAGCCTGGGATGCTTTGAAACCCGAACACCTGGTGGCAGCACAGAGCGAGGCGGCCGGCCCACCGATTTTCCTCCCCGCAGAAGCGGAATCCAGCATCGAGGTCGGCCAGATCATACACCATCTCACTGATGGGATAGGTTTCATCCTCCAGCCCGGCTGCTACGGCCAGCCCGTCTCCGTGGGCGAAGCAGCTGACAATCTCCCCCCGACGAGTGGGGCGACCGTTGGCGCTTACTAATCCCAGCCGACGCCACATTGCGGCGACGCCGGGTGCGGCGGAAATCGTCTGGCAGGTGGGGGCCAGGGAGCATTTGCCGCAATCGGTGGGGGTCACGTCCCGGATAGGCGGCTGCCAGAGTGCCTGGCCATGGCGGTCGATCAGCGCTTTGAGCGGCTGTTCCTCGAGGCTGACGAACGCAGTGATGTTGAACTCGTGACGTTCGGTGCGCACGATCGGTAGCTTTTTGGCGGCGAGGTTTCGCTTCAGGATGGGCAGGACCTCGGTCTCCCATAGGGCGAGGGTGGTCTCTCGTCGGCCCCAAGCGGTGATCCGCCTCGTCCATTTGGTCAGCACGACCTTCTGGTCGTGAGTGACATCAGCGACCGTCAGGCTTCGTCCCCAGATCTTCCTTCCTTCCCGCTCTTCAATCACGGTCAGTCCGCCGAACCCGATCTTCTCCAGGGCCTCGGGCACGCTCAGCACTGTCACCCACGCGGGTGGAACGCTGCTGCCGTTTGCCGGCTCCACGGCCTCGGCTGGCTGAGGGCTGATCACCTCACCCGCCGGGCGATCTACCAGCGGCTTCCAAGCTTCCCATTCTCCCTGCGGATTGAGGAATTCCCGCACCCGTCGCCGCACGTGGCGAGCTCTCTCGGTGTCGGTGCTCAATCCGCACGGGGGATTTGGATTCTTCAGCGATTCTTCCACCCCGAGCCAGATGGGCTTGGTGGTGAACAGCCGCTCCTGAGCGCGAACCGCCTCGGCGAACGGTTCCTTCCCTTGTAGGGCGGCTTCCCGCATGAGGCCGAGCAGGGCGCTCCAATCCACCTGCGCGGTTCGGCTGAGATGTCCCGGGTGAGCTTCGTGCATGCGAATCTCATTGGCGGTGACGATGACGTATCCGACCTCGTCGATGCCTCGTCGACCCGCGCGCCCGAACATTTGGATGAGTTCGTCGGGCCGCAGCGGCTGTTCGACCTGATCTCGGCGGTACGATTCTCCGGCGAGGGCGACGCTGCGGAGTGAGAAGTTAATGCCGGCGGCCAGGCCCATGGTCGCCACCACGACTCGGAGCTGCCCTGCCTTGGCCAGCGGTTCGATGACCCCTGCTCGAGCTCCGTAACTGAGGCCGCTATGATGGTAGGCGACCCGGTTTTTCAACAGCTTGTAGAGATGATCGCCGACCAGCTGCTTCTGCTCCACGGTGAGCGAGAGAGGATTCGGGGTGGGTAGGAAGCGGGAGAGTTCGGCGGCCAGTTCCTCGGCGGCCTGGCGGCGCGGAGCGAAAACCAGAAGCGGACCCAATCCCTCGGCCAGCACGCGGGCGATCAGCCGAGGCCAGTACCCTTTGATTTCGGTGGGCACGTGGTGGTTCAAGCTGTTGGCGTGAACCTCCTCCAGCGGCACCGCCCTCTCCTCATGTCGGATCAGAACGGCGCTGCGGCCCAAACGGGTCAACCATTTGACCAGATCGTGTGGGTTGGCCACGCTGCCGCTCAGCAGCAGCAATTGCGTGTGGGCGGGAGCAAGGGCGATCGCGAGTTCATAGTTCAACCCTCGATCAGGATCGCCGAGCATCTGATATTCGTCCACGACCAGCAGCTGGGGGCCCTCCCCGCGGATCAGCCGCCTTTTCTGGGTTTCGAGAGTCGCGACGATGATGGGAGCATCGAGGTTCTCGGCCAGGTCCCCGGTGGCGATGCCTACGTTCCAGCCTCGACCCCTCCACTCCGCCAGCTTGTCATTGGCAAGCGCTCGAGTCGGGACCGTGTAGATGGCCTGTCCTTTGGGGCGGCCCTGATGGCTCCAGAGTTCGAATACCAGCGTCTTGCCGGAGCCGGTGGGCGCGTGCACCACCACATCCTTGCCATCACGCAGCGCCGCGACAGCTTGCTGTTGCCAGAGGTCGGGCACCGAGACCTGGTTGAGGCCTGAGTGGTCCGCAAAAATTCCAGAGAACGAGTCCACGGCAGGTGAGGCGTTTGGCCCCCATTCCGTTCGAACACGTGTGGGCCATGTTTCCTCTGCCTTGGGGGAAGGCGGAGAGTGGCTGCCCCCGTCCCGACTTTACGCTATTTCCCCAACGTGTTCTCGAAGGCGTCGGAGGAGGTGGTTTCAAGAACCGCCTTATACTTGGGATCCTTGATCTGCAGGTTGGCCTCGGATTTCAGTTTGGCGAAGAACTCGGGAAGTCGTTTCTCCATCTCCCGATGCGCGAGATGCTTTCGGATGTCCTCCTGCACCTTTTCGAACTCGGTTTGGCGGGCGGGCGTTCGCTCCGTCACCTTCAGCACGTGCAGCGCGTTCGGCGTGACGATGATGTCGCTTACCGCGTTGATCGGCAGGGTGAAAACGGCACTTTCGATTTCCGGAAGTTTGCCCAGTCGGGGAATGACGAATTCGCCTTTGCGCTCGGCTGCGTTCGGGTCGTCCGAATACTCCTTGAGCAGGGTGAGAAAGTCTTCCCCGGCCTTGGCTCTGGTCTGCGCGCGCTGCAGTCGCTCGCGTTTCACACGGACCTGCTCGGCCGTGAGCTCGGTTCCCGTCCGGGGATCCTTGGTGTAGCCGATAATGTGATTTCCCTTGGCGATCTCGGGTTGCTGGAATCGGGTCGTGTTTTCACTGTAGAATTTTTTGACGTCGGCTTCGGTGACGCTGATGGAGGTTTTCAGCTCCCGATCCAGGATGGTTTCCACCAACGACTGCTCCTTCACCCGTTCCGTGAATTTTTTCCCAGTGAGTCCTAGGGCGCGGAGATGCCGCTCAAAGGCTTCGTCGCTCTCGCCGGCTGACTTTCGAGCGTCCGCCAAGAACCGGGTGGCCATGGCGGCCGCGTTGGTCCGGTCGCTTTCCGTGGCGCGGCTGGTGAGGACCTGGGTCAGGATGATGCGTTCCAGCAGCCCGATCTCCTTGCGTGTCCGTTGATCGTCCTGGATGTCGTCGCCCCGGGCCGCCAGATTGGCGCGATAGGAGATGAACGCCTCGTCCAGCTGACTGCGCTTGACCTCGACATTTTTACCGGTGGCGATCACTGGGTCACCAAAGAGGGAGGTGAGCGTATCCGCTGCGGGCGCGGGGATCGCTATGGCAAGCAGAGCGCCCATCAGCAGGGGCAGACCGAGCGGTTTAAGAAGTTGGGTTGGCGGATTCATAGTTGGGTGACCGGCGGTGTTTCATCACCATCAGAGCCTCACGACTCGAACATTGCTGATGTCCTTATCGTTGTGAATCTCTGTCAAAAGCGATTGCGGAGGGACGCTGTCCAGTTGGAACACGGAGAGTGCCTGGCCGCCGGCAGCATCCCGGCTAAGGCTCATGCTGGCGATGTTCACTCCGTGCTTGGCCAGCAAGGTTCCCAGATATCCTACGATCCCGGGACGGTCCTTGTTGTTGAGCAGGAGGAAAATTCCATCGAGGTTCAGCTCGACTGGTTGGCTGAGCACTCGGACAATGCGCGGGTTGTTCGGGGAGCCGAAGAAGGTGCCCCCGGCGGAGACTTTCTGGTCGCCTGAGAACACCGCCACGTGCAGCCATTCATTGAACGTGACCGGCTCGTCAGACTTCCTCTCCTCGATGGTCAATCCTCGGGCTGAAGCGATGGTTCTCACGTTGACGTAATTCAGGTCCTTGCCAGCGCTCGGCTCGAGAAACCCGCGCACGATGGCTCGGGTTACAGGGTCGGTCGTGGGCAATTCCTGCGCTTTACCGCCGTAAGTGATATAGATTCGGTCGTTTTGTTTGGGGGCCAGTTGGGCTAGCAGTCGTCCCAGCTTCTCCCCCAAGGTCAGGTACGGCTTCACTTGGGCGTAAGTTTTGGCGTCCAAGTTCGGAAGGTTGACCGCATTTCGCACCGCTCCGTTCAAAAGGTAGTCGGTGATCGCCTCGGCGACCTCGATGCCTACATTTTCCTGCGCCTCGTCGGTGCTGGCCCCGAGGTGCGGGGTCATGATGACCTGCGGGAGGGCGCGGAGGGGATGATCCTTGGCGAGCGGTTCGGACTCATAGACATCGAGAGCGGCGCCCGCTACTTGACCGGACTTGATGGCGTCCACCAGGTCGTTCTCGATGATGATGCCCCCTCGTGCGCAGTTGAGCAGTCGCACCCCCTTCTTCATCTTGGCCATGGTGGTGGCGTTGATCATGCCCTTGGTCTCCTCGGTCATGGGCATATGAACCGTGATGAAGTCGGCTCGAGCATACAGCTCTTCCAACGAAAGGGTCTCAACTCCCATCGCTTTTGCCCGAGCGGCCGACAGGTAGGGATCATAGGCCAGAACCGTCATGCCGAATGCCTGGGCGCGCCGGGCAACCTCGGTGCCAATCCGGCCCATGCCCAGGACTCCCAGGGTCTTGCTATAGAGCTCGGTTCCGGAGAACGCTTTGCGATTCCACTCCCCGGCCTTCATCGACCCATGGGCCTGCGGAATGTGTCTGGCCAGAGCCATCAGCATGGAAAAGGTCAGTTCAGCCGTAGAGATCGTGTTGCCGCTCGGGGTGTTCATGACCACGATACCCCTCTGGGTCGCGGCTTCAACATCCACGTTGTCAACCCCAACCCCCGCTCTACCAACCACTTTGAGCTTGGGAGCGGCTTCGATCACTCGGCGTGTGATCTTCGTCTCGGAGCGAACTACCAAAGCTTCGACTTCCGCCACCAGGGGCAGTAGTTCCGCCTCCGGGAGGCGCTTTTCGAGCACCGTCACTTTAAACTGCGACTGCTGCTTAAAGAGGGCGATGCCTTTGGGCGAAATCGGATCACAAATCATCACGTTCATAAACAAGGCAGCCTAGCATAGGGAAGGGGGGGGCCGGGGTCAAATACCCACTCGGGGAATTTCGATGCTCAAAACGCTGCTGCGAGAATCCCCTGCAGATCCTCCAGGGAGGGCGAACGCGGATTCAGCAGCATCAAGCGCTTGATGCCAAAGGCCTTCTCCGCGAACCCGGGCAGCTGATCCCGCGTGGCTCCAATCTGTCTCAGATTTTCTGGAATCCCCAACTCCCGTTTAAGTTCTTCGATCCTTTGGATCCCGGCTTCACCCGCCTCCTGCTCACTGAGTCCGGCGGTCTTTACCCCCATCCACTCAGCGATCTGGGCAAATTCCCGAAGTCTCGCGTTAAGGTTATAGCGCATCACAAAAGGGAGAAGTAGACCGTTCCCAGCTCCATGGGACACGTGGAGCACAGCTCCCAGTGGGTATTCGAGGGCATGGACCACAGCGACGGCACAGTTTGAGAAAGCCAAGCCGGCCAACGTGGCAGCGAGGGCCATGCCGTGCCGCGCTTCTTCGTTTTGGGGCTGTCGCACAGCGGTGACCAAGTGCGCTGCAATGAGGCGTATGGCTTTTTCGGCGAAGAGGTCGCCCATGGGAGTCTTTCCTTCGTAGGGTGTTGGTTGCCCTGCGGGCACGTTGAGATGCCGATAGTCGACGGCGGTGAACGCTTCGATCGCGTGAGTCAAGGCATCCATCCCGCTGTCGGCGGTAGGTTTCGCGGGACAGCCGTAGGTGAGCGTTGGATCTACGAGCGCGAGTTGGGGGCGAAGGTAGGAACTCAGGGTGCTCACCTTGATTTGTTCTCGTTCGTCGGTGAGAACGGCTGCATGGGACACTTCACTGCCGGTGCCAGCCGTGGTGGGAATGCAGGCCAACGGCAGGATGGGACCGGGAACCCGGTCAAAGCCAAAGTAGTCGGATGGTGTGCCGCCATGCTTGAGCAGCGTGGCCAGGATCTTCGCGAGGTCCATGTTACTCCCGCCTCCCAAGCCCACGATGCCATCCGGCTTGAAGCTCAGCGCCGTTTCATATGCCCGGAGGGCCAGGGCTACGGAAGGCTCGGGCTGGCCGTCCGCGAAAACCTCAACCTGTGCACCGGTGGTTGCCAGGACTTGGGTGAGGCGGTCGACCAAGCCGATCCGGAGCAGGTTTTGGTCAGTGATCACGAACAATCGCTGCAGCCTTTGGCGTTGAATCCAAGGCCCCAATTGGCTCAGGGAGTTGGGCCCGAAGGTCAGCTGTCCTGCTCCCAGAAAATTCCATGACGAACGCATAGCGGCCATTTAGACAGGTGCCTTCGATTCTGAAAACAACTTCTCCTCACCAGAAAATGCTGACTTCGGTCGCGGAGCTTGGCAGCGTTGCCCCCATGACGACGGCTGAGGCGCTGGCCCTTTTAGACCAGTATAAGCAGGGTCAAGTGGACCGCGGAACCGTGCTGCGTGCGTTTCAAACGGCTCCGCTGGACGATCTCGGCTTCGCCCAGGTGGATCTTCACCGGTCGTTGCGCAAGAATTTCCCCGAGGTGATTTATGGCGCCGGGAAGACTGCCCCTCAGGTGGTGGCCATCGCTGAGCGGCTTTTGAAAAGCGAAAAGCGGGTGCTGATCACGCGGGTCGAGGCGGTCCAGATCAAGGCGCTACGACGTCGTTTTCGTCGAGCCGTTGTTCACGACGCCGCTCGCTGCGTTTCCTTGCAGAGCCAACCGTTGCCGAAATTGCCGGGAACTATCGCGGTTCTGTGTGCCGGGACGAGCGATCTGCCGGTGGCCGAAGAGGCGGCGGTGACGGCTGAGTTTATGGGAAATCGGGTCGATCGGATTTACGATGTGGGCGTGGCTGGACTTCATCGGCTGCTGCGCCGGTTGGAGGAGGTCCAGAAGGCTCAAGTCATCATTGCCGTCGCGGGAATGGAGGGCGCCTTGCCGAGCGTGGTTTCCGGTTTGGTGAGCAAGCCGGTCATCGCGGTTCCGACCGACGTGGGGTATGGCAGCAGCTTCGGGGGGGTGACGGCGCTCCTGGCGATGTTGAACAGTTGCAGCAGTGGTATCACGGTCGTCAACATTAACAACGGGTTTGGCGCCGGCTATGCCGCCGCCCAGATCAATGCCTTGGCTGCGGGACAACTTTCATGAAAACATTGTATTTGGATATTTTTAGCGGTCTCAGCGGCGACATGTTCATTGGCGCGCTGTTGGACCTGGGCGTGGATCGGTTGCAACTGGAATCGGAGCTTCGGAAACTCGGACTGGGTGGATATCACCTGCACGTCTCGCGGCAAGAACGCGGCCAAATCGCCGGCACCAAGTTTGACGTCCATCTGGAGGAGGCAGGAACTCATTCTCACGAGGCCGAGCATCATCACGACGAGGCTCACGACCCTGGCCAATGCCAAACTACCGGTCATTCCCATTCCCACTCCCATTCCCACGGGCATGAGCACGGGCATGAGCACGGGCATGAGCACGGGCACGGGCATGAGCATGGGCCTGAACATGGGCATGAACACGGGCATGAACACGGGCATGAACACGGGCATGGCCGCAACTACGCTCAGATCCGAGATCTCATCCGAAAGAGTGAGCTGTCGGCGTGGGTGAAGGAGAAGGTGCAGGCGGTGTTTCATCGGATTGCGGTGTCGGAGGGGAAAATCCACGGGATGCCTCCGGCCAAGGTGCATTTTCATGAAGTGGGCGCGGTGGATTCCATCGTGGACATTGTGGGTGCGTGCGTAGGTCTGGACCTGCTGGGGCGGCCCCGTGTGTTGGCGGGGCCGGTCGTTGAAGGGGTAGGGTTTGTTCAGTGTGCCCATGGCCGATTCCCTCTTCCGGCGCCGGCCACTTTAGAAATTCTGAGCGCCCGCGGGATCTGCATCCAGCAAACAGACGAGCCGGCGGAATTACTGACCCCGACCGGCGCGGCCCTTTTGGCCGAGTTTGCGGAGAGTTTTGGTCCCTTGGCCGGGCTTAAGGTGGATCGCATCGGGTATGGATTAGGGGGGCGGGAAAACAAGACTCGGCCCAATGTGGTGAGGGTGCTGTTCGGTGAGTCGGCAGAGGTGGCAGTTCATGACTGGGAACGCGATGAAGTGGTCTTGCTCGAGACCAATCTCGACGATGTCAGTTCGGAGATTTTGGGTTCTTTTCTCGAGAAAGCCCTCGCTTCCGGCGCTTTGGATGTGTTCTACACTCCGATTCAGATGAAGAAGAGCCGTCCGGGGGTGATCTTGTCGGTGTTGTGCGCGCCGGCGGAGGCGGACCGGTTTTGCGAGTTGATCCTTCGCGATACCACTGCATTTGGGGTGCGTCGCAGCCTTTGGGAGCGACGAAAGTTGCGGCGTGAGCTGCGCGTTGCTAAAACTTCTCTGGGCGACATTCAGGTGAAGCTAGGCTGGCTGGACGGCAAGATCGTTCACGCTGCCCCTGAATATGAGTCTTGCAAGCAGGCGGCGGAGCTTCATGGAGTCGCGTTGCGAGAGGCTTATGATCTGGCTAGGCGATCCTTTGTATAAGAGCTCAACGTTATCGGTGATGAATGAAACGCTGGCGGGGCGCAGCCAATAAGATTTCTCCGCTTCACAACGGATAGCTCGGCACCCATAACTCATAACCTCCCCAAAATGGCCTTGGATCAAAATTCCCTAAACCGGTTGCGAATTGACCGCAAGGCCATGCCGCCGGAGCGGCGCTGGGGATGGTGGTGGGTGGTTTTGGTCATCCTAGTGGTCTTGGTGGGATCGGCAGGCCTTTGGCTGGTGGGTCGCGGTGCCGGGGCTCGAGTTCCGGAAGTGACGGTGGCCACCGTTCGGGAGGTGTCCGGATCCGCGGGCGTCCCCACCCTGCTCAACGCCTCGGGCTATGTGACCGCCCGCCGGCAGGCCACCGTGTCGGCCAAGGTCACCGGGAAGGTGATCGAGGTGTTGGTCGAGGAAGGGACCAAGGTGGAGGCCGATCAGGTCGTGGCCCGCTTGGATTCATCGAACGTGGTCGCCAACCAGAGGTTGGCCGAAGCTCAGCTGGAAGCGGCTCGTAGCCTCGTCAAGGAGACGCAGGCCCAGTTGGCGGAGGCCGAGACGAACCTGGTTCGATACCGGCGACTGCTGCAGGAACGGATCGGCACTCAAGAAGCCTTCGACAAGGCCGAGGTGGCCGCCACCAGCCTGCGGGCCCGTTTGGAGAAGCAAACCTTGGATATCCTGGTGGCGGAGCGCTCCTTGGGGTTGTGGTTGCAGCAATTGGAGGATCTGGTGATTCGCGCTCCGTTCGCTGGGGTGGTGACAGTGAAGAACGCCCAGCCCGGCGAGGTGGTTTCGCCGATGTCTTCCGGCGGATTCACGCGGACGGGCATCTGCACCCTGGTGGACATGGATTCCCTGGAGATCGAAGTCGACGTGAACGAGAGCTACATTAATCGGGTCAGCGCCGGGCAATCGGTGGAGGCCACTCTGGATGCCTACACCGACCTGAAGCTTCCCTGCAAGGTCATCGCGATCATTCCCACCGCGGACCGGCAAAAGGCGACCGTGAAGGTCCGCGTTGGGTTCGATCGGCTCGACCCGCGCATCCTTCCCCAGATGGGGGTGAAAGTCGCCTTTCGTGGCCCGGAGGACAGCTCGGCCGCCACACCGACGGCATCGAAATTGATCATTCCCAAAGGCGCGGTTCGCGAGGTCGGTGGACGGCAGGTGGTTTGGATCGTGAAGGACGCCTTGCTCGAGCGTCGCGCGATCACGGCCGAGGCTTTTTCAGGGAGCGAGCTTCGAGTAGTGGCGGGGCTTTCCGTCGGTGAGAGGCTGGTGGTGGATCCGCCGGGCGACTTAGTGGATGGTGCCAAGATAAGGGAGAAGAAGTCATGAGTGCAACCGAAGGGCTGGTCGAGGTCTCCGGAGTGGAGAAGAGCTTCCAGCGGGGGAGCGAAGTTACCCATGTGCTGGAGAAGTTGGATCTGTCGATCGCGCGAGGTGAGTTTCTGGCCCTCATGGGGCCTTCAGGATCGGGAAAGAGCACCCTCCTCAACCTCATCGGAGGACTGGATCGCCCCACTTCGGGTTCGGTGGTCGTGGACGGCCAGCCGATCGATCAGTTGAGCGATCGCCAGTTGGCGGGTTGGCGGGCGCGTCACGTGGGCTTTGTTTTTCAGTTTTACAACTTGATGCCGACGCTCAGCGCTGAGCGGAATGTTGAATTGCCCCTCCTGCTGACATCGTTGTCGCGACGCGAGCGTCGGGAGCATGTCTCCGCCGCTCTGGAAATCGTGGGGCTGTCTCAGCGCAGCGGCCACTATCCGAAGCAGCTTTCGGGCGGTGAGCAGCAGCGGGTGGGAATTGCACGGGCGATCGTGACGGACCCTACCTTGCTGCTCTGTGATGAGCCGACGGGGGATCTGGATCGGAAATCGGGAGACGAGATTCTGAATCTGCTGCAGGCCTTGAATCAGCAGTATGGCAAGACGGTGTTGATGGTCACGCATGACCCTCACGCTTCGGCCCGGGCTGGTCGGGTGGTTTATCTCGACAAGGGGCGTCTGTTCGCCACGCAACCCGAATGAAATTCCTGCCGTTCATCTGGCGCAATCTCTGGCGCCGCAAGGTGCGGACCCTGCTGACCCTGGCTTCGATCGCGGTCGCGTTTCTTTTATACGGTTATCTGGCAGCGATCCGTGCGGGAATGGAGGCGGGGGTGACGGTGGCAGGGCAGGATCGGCTGGTGGTGCGTCACAAGACATCGATCATTCAGACCCTGCCGGTGAGCTATCTGGATCGGATCGTCCGGATTCCGGGTGTCAAGCAGGCCGTTTCCTGCACCTGGTTCGGGGGTATCTATCAGGAGCCTAAGAATTTCTTCCCGCAGATCCCGGTGGATCCGGTGCCTTACCTGCAGATGTATCCCGAGTTTCGTCTGCCGGAAGAGCAACTGAAAGCCTGGTTGGAGAAGCGTTCCGGCGCGATCATCGGTCGGAAAACGGCCAAGAAGTATGGGTTTAAGGTCGGGGACCGGATTCCCATTCAAGGCACGATTTGGCGTCGGGCTGGAAACACGCCGGTATGGGAGTTTGATCTGGTGGGCATTTACGAGGCGGCGGATGCCGCGACCGATGAGACCCAACTGTTCTTTCGCTACGACTATTTCGAGGAGGCGCGCCAGGATGGGAAGGGGCAGGTTGGCTGGTATGTCGTTCGAGTGAACGACCCCGAGGTTTCAGAACGGGTGGCGCGTCAGATCGATGAGGAGTTCATGAACTCGCCTTGGGAAACCAAGGCTGAAAGTGAGAAGGCTTTCGTGCAATCCTTCGCCAAGCAGGTAGGGGACATAGGCCTCATTACCAAGGCCATCATGAGCGCCGTTTTCTTTACCATCCTGCTGATCTCTGGAAACACAATGGCTCAAGCGGTGCGGGAGCGAACCGGCGAAATCGGCGTTTTGAAAGCCATCGGCTGCACCAACGAGCTGACGATGGTGCTGGTTCTCGCTGAATCCCTGTTCACCGCCTTGGTTGGGGGAGGCTTGGGATTGGGAACGGCAGCCCTCCTCATCGCCGCGTGGGATCCTACCCAGGGAGCGCTGCCGGTTTTCTACTTCCCCACTTCCGATTTGCTGTGGGGAGTCGCCCTCGCTGTGCTGCTAGGACTGGCGACGGGATTCTTCCCGAGCCTGCGGGCGCTGCGCATCGGCGTGTCGGAGGCTTTGAGGCGTCTCTGAGTCGTCTGCTTATTAAATACTTAATGATCAATTGGTTGTATCAGTTGATAGCGGTTGCTGGATTCAGCTTAAGGACCATTCCTGAGCGAAAGGGGGCATCATTGGCCGCCGTGTTTGGCATCGCGGGAGTGGTGGCGGTGTTGGTGGGGGTGCTCTCGATTGCCCAAGGTTTTCGACGTGCGATGGTGGCCTCGGGTTCTCCTGAAACCGTCTTGGTTTTAAGACGGGGCGCTGATGCGGAAATGATGAGCGGGTTGCAGCAAGAAGAAGTTCGCCTGATTGGCAATGCTCCCGGTTTGCTGCGGGGAGTCGCTGGTCCGGCGGCCAGCGCCGAGCTGTTTGTGGTCATTAACCTGCCCAAACGGACGACGGGAACGGATGCGAATGTCCCCTTGCGCGGCGTGGAGCTGTCGGCCTTTGTCGTCCGGCCGGAGGTTCAGTTGATCGCGGGCCGTCGGTTTGAGCCGGGGCGCAACGAGCTTCTGGTGGGCAGAGCGGCGGCGCGTGAATTTGCGGGGCTGGACTTGAATGCCACGTTGCGGATCGGAAGCGCTGACTGGACGGTGGTCGGGATCTTTGCCGATGGCGGGGGGATCGCTGAGTCTGAAATTTGGACAGATTCCCGGATGCTGCAGTCGGCTTACCGTCGGGGCGAGACCTATCAGTCGGTGTATGCTCGGCTGGAGAGCGAGGACGCGTTCATGACCTTCAAGGACGCGCTGACAGCCGATCCGAGGCTTCAGGTCGACGTCATTCGGCAGGTCGACTATTATGCCAAGCAGTCTGAGGTGCTCTACAAGCTGGTTACGGGGTTTGGCACTCTCATCTCCGTGCTCATGGGGTTCGGTGCCCTATTTGGAGCGCTGAATACCATGTATAACGCGGTCGCGGTGAGGTCTCGGGAGATTGCGACCTTGAGGGCACTGGGTTTTCAGACCGTGCCGGTGGTTGTTTCCGTGCTGGCGGAATCGCTGGCCTTGGCGTTGGTGGGTGGAATTCTGGGTGGCCTCGGTGCCTATTTGGCTTTCAATGGATTTGAGGCGGCGACCCTGAACTATCAGAGTTTTAGCCAGGTCGCGTTTTCCTTTGCTGTTACCCCCATTCTACTCATCGAAGGCATTCTTTATTCGGCGGTCATCGGGCTTCTAGGGGGGCTTTTCCCCGCCATTCGGGCCGCGCGACAACCTATTGCAATGGCTTTGCGTGAACTCTGAGCCGCAATTTTGGGTTCCTTTCATGCCGATTGCCACCTAGGAGGGTCAAAATTAGGAAGGCACAAAATAATAACCGCCCCCAAGGTTTGACATTGGTGGGATGAATTGTAGATATTTCTGCGCGTTTTCCCTCTGATTGGCCGGAGGAAATCTGCAAACGAATCGTGGCTGCTAAAGATGATTATTTGTTGAACGACCTGATCGATCTTGGTTTTTTGACCAAGAATCAGGTGGATTCTGCTCACGCCGAAGCGGATTCTTCAGGAGAGGGCGTCGTCGATACGCTGCTCAAGAAGAAGCTGATTCGGGTCCAGGACGTCACAACGGCCAAGGCGGCCCATTTCGGGGTCGAAATGGTTTCGTTGGCGGAGGTGAAGCTTACCGACGAAGTGTTGGGGGCGGTTCCCCGACATATCGCCAAGCGCTATAAGGTCGTGCCTGTTTATGTGCACGACAACAGCGTGGTCGTGGCGATCAGCGATCCTTCGGATCTGAGCACTCTGGACAGTCTGCATCACGTCCTGAACAAGGACATTGAGATGCGGGTAGCTTCGGACGACGAGATTGAGGCGGCGCTTAACAAGTATTATGGTGGCAGCGGCGACAGCGTTGCCTCGATGATTCAGAATATCACCGAGGGCGAGGTTGAGGTGGGGACCCTGTCGGGGCCCGTGGGATCGGATGATGGCGGGGCTGTGGATGCGGATGCTCCGATCATCAAATTGGTGAACTCGATTATCGTAGAGGCTTTCCGCGGTCGGGCTTCGGATATTCACTTGGAGCCGTTGGCGAAGACCTTTCGAGTGCGATACCGGATCGACGGCATGCTCCATGAGATGAAGGGGCCGCCTAAGCGCCTGCAGCCTTCCATTACGAGCCGGCTGAAGATCCAGAGCAACATGTCCATTGCGGAGAAGCGGATTCCGCAAGACGGCCGTATTCAGTGCAATGTCGGGGGCAAGACCATCGACCTGCGTGTTTCCTGCATTCCGACGGTCCATGGCGAGAGCATCGTCATGCGTATTCTGGACAAGGAAGGTTTGAAGCTAGGTCTTCCCGAGCTGGGATTTTTCACGGACGACCAGCAGACCTTCGAGAAGCTCATCGCGCTTCCGGACGGCATCCTGTTGGTGACCGGGCCGACGGGGTCCGGCAAGACCACCACGCTTTACTCGTGTCTGAACTTCATCAATCGGCCGGATCGGAAGATCATCACGGTCGAGGATCCCGTCGAGTATGTGTTGGCGGGTATCAATCAAGTGCAGGTGAGCGAAACCGTGGGGTTGAGTTTTTCCACGGCGCTGCGCGCGATGCTGCGCCAAGCTCCCAACGTGATCATGCTGGGGGAAATTCGTGACTTGGAAACCGCATCGATCGCGATCAACGCGAGTCTGACGGGTCATTTGGTATTCTCCACGCTCCATACCAATGACGCCCCGGGGGCTGTGACTCGTCTCATTGACATCGGAGTGAAGCCCTTCTTGGTGGCCTCCTCCACTCGAGCGATGATGGCGCAGCGCCTGGTTCGGAAGATCTGCAAGAAGTGCGGCGAGCCTTCGGTTCCCACCGAGAAGGAGTTGCAAGCCCTGGAGATCGATCTGAGCAAGCTGGAGAAGACCAATTTCCGCAAAGGCAAGGGATGTGCGGAGTGCAACGGCACCGGCAACCGCGGACGAATGGGCATCTTCGAAGTGTATGTCCTGAATGATGAGTCACGCCACTTGATCAACCAAAAGGCTCCGGCTGCGGAGTTGCGACGCCAGGCTTTGGAGATGGGCATGCGATCCCTGCGCGAGGACGGAGCGCGCAAAGTCGTGGCGGGAGTCACCACCCCTGATGAAGTGATCCGGGCCACCACTGCGGACGCGCATTAAGCCCTGATTCAACACCCGATTAGCCCAGATGAGTGAGATGAGATGATTCAACCAAGGCTAGTAACGCTCTTTAAGCCAAAATTTGAGACCTGATAGACCGCCGATTTAGATTATGTCCTACTCGATGTCCGATCTGTTGCAGCTCATGGTGTCCGAAGGGGCTGCCGACTTGCATATTCGTGTCAACACAGCGCCGGTGATCCGCCTGCATGGCGTGCTTCATCGTGTGGACGGTCCTCCGCTGCGACCGGAGGACACCGAGGAGCTGATGCGCAGCATTACCTCGGAAGATCACATTCAGAGCGTGCGTGAACGCGGAGGTGCGGACTTCGGGTTCGCCTTCGGCGAGATGGCCCGGTTCCGTGTCAGCGTTTTCAAAGAGAAGGGCAATTTCGGAATGGTGCTGCGCCAGATTCCCAGCAAGCTGCTGACTCTGGAACAGATCGGTATTCCAGTGTCGGTAAAGGACTTGTTGTATAAACCTCGCGGTTTGGTGCTGGTGACGGGGCCGACCGGATCCGGAAAGACCACCACTTTGGCCTCGATGATCAACATCATCAACGAGGAGCGTGATGATGCTCACATCATCACGATTGAGGATCCCATCGAGTATTACCACAAGCACAAGAAGGCGGTGGTGACTCAGCGCGAGATTCATGTGGACGTTCCGAATTTCGCGGAGGGGCTGCGGCGCGCGCTGCGTCAGGATCCTGACATCATTCTGGTCGGTGAAATGCGGGATTTGGAAACGATTGACGCGGCCATCACGGCGGCTGAGACGGGTCACTTGGTGTTCGGCACCCTGCACACCACCGGGGCGGCCAAGACCATTGATCGTATCGTCAACGCCTTCCCGACCAATCAGCAGGAGCAGATCCGAATCCAGCTCAGCACCGTGCTTCAGGCGGTCATCTCGCAGTTGCTGTTGCCACGGGCGGACAAGCCGGGACGCGTGGCGGCGTTCGAGATCATGATCAACACCCCGTCGGTCAGCGCGCTCATCCGCGATAACAAGACCTTCCGAATCAACTCCGACATTCAAACCGGCGCCAAGTACGGGATGGTGACCCTGGACGGGTTCTTGATGGAGAAATACTCCGCAGGGATGATCTCCCGCGAGGAAGTCATCACTAAGTCCCAGGATCCGACCACGGTCATGCAGAAGCTCCAGGAGCATGATCTGGCCACGGCAGTTAAGGGCGGTAAGAAATAATTGGGTGACATATGGCCGACGCTCATTCTGATCCACTTATCCTGCTCGTCAAAGAGCGGGGCCTGATCGATGACCTTCAACTGGAGGAGGTGGTGCAGGAGCATGATCGCACCGCCAAGTCCTTTGGGGAGATCCTTAAAAATTTCGGCCTGGTGGATCAGGACACTCAGCTCCAAATCATCTCGGAGTACATTGGCACCGAGGTGGTCGATCTGCGGTCGGTTACCTTCACCCCCGAGCTCCTGGCCACTGTTCCCTCCAACACAGCGCGCATGTATCAATGCGTGCCGGTGGCGCAGTACGGCAACACCTTGCAAGTCGCGCTTGGCGACCCGTTGAATCCGTCGGCTCTCGACGAGCTGGGCTTCATCGTCCGGAAAGAGCTGAGCCAGGTGGTGGCTGATCCGGCCCAAATCGCCCGTGTCATCGAGCAGCACTACGGCACGGAGATGGAGAATGTCGGTGATATTCTTAAGGAGCTTGAGAAGAACACCGACATCAGCAAAGAGGTTGCGGAGGTTGCCGAGGGCAATGATGCGGAGCTGGGGGATCTTGCCAATGAGGTTCCAATCGTGCGGTTTGTGAATTTGGTTCTGTTCCAGGCGATTCAGGACCGGGCCAGCGATATTCACTTCGAGCCCTTCGAGGACGAGTTTAAGATTCGGTATCGGGTGGACGGCGCGCTTTACGAGATGGCACCCCCGCCGAAGCATTTGGCGCTACCCGTCGTATCCCGCCTGAAGATCATGGCGAACTTGAACATCGCCGAGCGGCGTTTGCCACAAGATGGTCGTATCACCGTTCCCATCGGAAACAAGTTGATCGATCTTCGTATCTCTTGTCTGCCTACGGCCTTCGGTGAATCGATCGTGCTGCGGGTACTGGACCGATCGTCGGTGAATCTGGAGCTGGAGAGCCTGGGCTTGCCTAAGCATGTCGCGGAGTTTGTCAGTGAGGCAATTCAGCAGCCGAACGGCATTTTCGTCGTCACGGGTCCCACTGGGTCGGGTAAGACCACCACCCTCTATTCCTGCCTGCGCAAGATTAACACCATCGATACCAAGCTGTTGACGGCGGAGGATCCGGTAGAATTTGATATCGAGGGTATCATGCAGGTGCAGGTGAATGAGGCCGCCGGCATGACCTTCGGTAAGGCCTTGCGGGCGTTCCTTCGTCAAGACCCGGACGTGATCATGTTGGGAGAAATGCGCGATCTCGAGACTTCTCAGATCGCGATTCAAGCATCCCTGACTGGTCACTTGGTTCTAAGCACCCTGCACACCAACGACGCCCCTGGAGCCGTGACTCGCTTGCTCGACATGGGGGTGGAGCCATTCTTGATTTCATCATCCCTGATGGCTGTTCTGGCTCAACGGCTTGTGCGGACAATTTGCAAGAAGTGCCGAGCTCCTTTTGAACCGACTGAAAGCCAGTTACGCCTGCTAAACCTCTCCCCCCACGACATTGGTGAGAAGGTGTTCTACTACGGGCGTGGTTGTGGTGTCTGCAATGACACTGGTTACAAGGGTCGGAAAGGTATCTTTGAACTCCTCGTGATTAATGACGCCATCCGCGCTCTAATCAATGAACGAGCCCCCACGATTGTTGTGCGCCAGAAAGCTGTGGAGCTTGGCATGGTCACACTGCGGGATGACGGCTTGCGTAGTATCTTCGATGGTGATACGACCATCGAGGAAGTAGTGAAATACACCTAACCCAGGTAGACCTATGCCCAAGTTCAATTACGTCGCGATGGATTCCCGCGGGAAAGAAACCAAGGGAACCTTGGAAGTAGCCAACCAGAATGAGGCTATTGGTCGACTGAAGGAGATGGGCTTTTTCCCCACGAAAGTGGTGGAGGCCACCGAGAAGGGTAAGGAGGGAGATGCCAAGGGTGCCAAGGGTGCCAAGGGTGGAAAGCCGGCGGGTAAAGGCGCTGGCGGCATCAATATCAAGATTCCGGGCTTCGGCGGTAAGGTAAAGACCAAGGTTCTAACCACCTTTACTCGGCAGCTCGCGACTTTGGTGGACGCGGGTCTCCCCTTGTTGCGTGGGTTGCGTGTGTTAGAGAAGCAGGAAAAGAACCCGCTCTTGAAGAGTATTATCGGGGATCTGGGACGATCAATCGAAGGGGGTAGCACCTTCTCCGAGGGCTTGGCTCAGCATCCGAAGGTTTTCAATCGGCTCTTCGTCAACATGGTGAAGGCCGGTGAGCTCGGTGGTGTGCTGGAGGTCGTTCTGGCGCGGCTTTCCGAGTTCATGGAAAAGGCCGAAAAGATCAAGGGTAAGGTCGTTGCGGCCATGTTCTATCCCGTGGCCGTTATGGCGGTGGCCGTCATCATTTTGGCGGTCCTGATGATTTGGGTTGTTCCCAAGTTCCGCGACATTTTCAAGGACATGCTCCCCGGCGAAGCTCTGCCAGGTTTCACCCGGTTCGTCCTGGCGATCAGCGAAGCGGTCAAGGATCACTTCCTTATCGTGATTGGTGTTGGGGTCGTGCTTGGCTTCGGACTGATGTCCTTCGGAAAGACCCGCTTGGGCCGCAAGATGTTCGATCGGTTCAAGCTGAACATGCCCGCCTTGGGTCCAGTGGTCACCAAAGTAGCCATTGCCCGGTTTACCCGAACCTTGGGCACGCTGATCAGCAGCGGTGTTCCGATTCTTCAGTCCCTGAATATCGTTAAGGAAACCTCCGGAAACGTGGTGATCGGAGACGCCGTGGCGGCGGTTCACGAAAGCGTGAAGGAGGGCGAAACCATCACCGCGCCTCTGGAAGCCGCCAATGTCTTTCCTCCCATGGTGATCAGTATGGTCGACGTCGGTGAGCAAACCGGTGCTCTCCCCGAAATGTTGATGAAGATTGCCGACAACTACGACGAAGAGGTCGACAACGCAGTTGCCGCGATGACTTCCCTCTTGGAGCCAATCATGATCGTCTTCTTGGCGATTGTCGTCGGCAGTATCGTCATCGCGCTGTTCTTGCCCCTGATCAAACTCATGGAAGGCATCGGCGACGCTCCCAGCAGCGGCGGCGGCGAGAAATAGCCACCGTCGAGGCGGATCCACTTTCGGCCATCGGGTGGTCCCGATGGCCGACTTTTTTACCCTAAATGAAGGTTCATGATTGACGATAAATGAGACAGCGTGTAAATACATTGTAGTTACATTGCATTGTCTATGGAAATACAGGAACTGAGATTACGATGGAGTTCGATTGGAACAATCCTCCGTTTCCGCTGAACAGTCAGTTGAATGTCAAAGACATCGAAGAAACCTTTGAAGACCCGTTTGCCATTCGCCTGTTGCCGGACAGTCCTCGCTTCGCCGTTCAGGCTCGTTTCTTCAATTTGGGAATGTCTCTCAGTGGGGTGGGTATCTTTAGTGTCTACCGCACGAATGGGAAGATGGTTAGAGTCATTTTGGCGCGGTCCTTCGATCCGGAGGAGCGCATGTTTTACCAGCGCAAGCTGACGCAGACCCTGAATGGACAGTAAGTCGCACCAGATGAACGCGATCTCGACTTGGGAAGAGGTTCCTATTTTTGAGAGTGAGTCGGCGGAAGCGGCGTTTTGGAATGAAACTCGTTTGGGGCTGAGGCTGATGGAATCGGCGACGGTTCCGAACAGCGAGATGAGCGAGTCGGTGAGCATTACGTTACGCATGGATCCGCGAATGCTTTCTCGAATTAAGCGATTGGCTCGCTCGCGCTATCTGAATTATCAAAGCATGATCAAACAATGGATCAGCGAGCGCCTGGAAGGGGAGCTCCGTGACCGATAATATTATGATGTCCTCATTCAGAATGCAGCGTGCGGCTCGTGCCACTTCGGCCTTCACCTTGATTGAGCTGTTGGTGGTGATCGCGATCATCGGGATCCTGGCTGGAATGATCATGACCTCCTTCGGCGGGGCGAGTAAGAAGAAGACGCGGAGCCGGCTGGAAACGCAGATGAACGAAATCCAGACGGCGATCGAGGAGTATCACTCGAAGAAGGGGAGCTATCCTCCTTCCACGGCCAAGAATTTAGATCGGCCCCCGCTCTATTTCGAATTGGTGGGCAGCTTCTACGACAAGTCGGCGAAGGAGTATCAGACGTTGGACGGTCAGACGCGAATCCCCATCGATAAGGTCAAGAGTCTCTATCAGACCGACGGTTTTCAAAACTCGGGTCTGAAGGCCGAGGAGGCGGAGAACTTCTACAAGAACCTCAAGACCTCAGGTTTCTTCGTCGATGCCGATGGTCGAACCCTGCTGGGCGCTCCGATTAAGTCGACCGATGGGATGAATCTTCGGTGGCGTTACAACTCCCTCAATCCGACCAACAACCCGGGGAGATACGACCTGTGGGTGGAGTGGACTGAGAAGGACGGGGAGAAGCCTGAGATCATTGGTAACTGGATAAAGTAATAGTAATGACTATGAAACAGAACTTTGAACCCAACCGCTGCCGGCAAGCGCTCGAGATCCATTGGGTCGACGGATCCTGGGAGCCCAGCCTGATTCATCGCCATTCGGTGAACCATTCGCGTCGCGAACCGATCGCTCGCCGCCGGGCCGGGTGTCGGGTCTGGTCGCTGTCCGGGGCCGATCCTGGGCGGGCCGCCCTCTGTTCCCCGCGGTCCCTGGGCGGTTCACACTCCTCCAACGGGAGCCGACAGGCGTTCACGCTGGTGGAGATGCTGGTGGTGATTGCCATCATCGCGATCCTCGCCGGGATGATCTTGCCGGCGGTGACGAATATGAAGGGGAAGGCCAAGATCCAGATGGCTCACAAGGAGATTGCGGACTTGGTGGCGGCGGTGCACGCGTACGAGGCCGCTTATAGTCGGTTTCCAACCGCGCAGAAAGCTGGGACGGACGACATCACCTTCGGTCTCACCAATCCCGATTCGAACGCCGAGGTGATCTCCATCCTGCGCGCCACGGACATCGCCACCAAGAATTACAACGTGGACAACGTCCGTAACCCGCAGAAACAAAACTTCCTCACCGGGCCTCGTCCCGCCATCGATGCCAACAGTCCGGGTATCGATAAGAACGGCATTTATCGTGATCCCTGGGGAACGCCGTACGTTCTCAGCTTCGACCTGAACTACAGTGGTAAAGTGGTCGACGAGGCCTACGGCAAGGGAGGCTTGGAGAGGGGCGATACCCAGGGGATCACCGGCCTGACCAAGGAAACCGAGAAGAAGTTCAAAGAGGAGGGGAAGTATGTTCTCGTCGGGGATGTGATGGTGTGGTCCATGGGGCCGAATCGCGGCTATACGTCGGGAGTGGCCGCGACCGAAGAGGACAACGGCGACAATATTCTCAGCTGGAAGAGGTAATTATGATCACAGCTCGTCAAGAGTGGGATCAGGCGGGTGAAGTCCTACGGTGCCGATCGAGGGTCTCGTCGAGCGCTCAGGCATTTTCATTGATCGAGCTTTTGGTTGTCATCGGGCTGATCGCGTTGATCGCCGGTTTGGCGGCGCCGGCGCTCAAGACCAAGTCGGTGTCGTTGGATATCGCGCACCGCCAGCTGGCCGATGATCTAAATCGGGCCCGCCAGCTGGCGATCAGCACGCGTTCCACCGTTTATGTTCTTTTTGTTCCTTTGATCGAGGCTGGGTCGACGCTCACCAACAATCTACCGGCCGCGCAGAAGGACATCCTGGCCAGCCGACAGGCTCGTGGCTACGCCTTGTTTTCACGACGGTCGGTCGGTTCTCAGCCGGGCCAGGAGGAGCCCCGCTACTTGTCGGAATGGAAGGAGCTCCCGGATGGGGTGTTCATCTCGACCAACAAATTTCAGAGTCCCGAGGATGATTCGAAGTTCTTCGGATTCCTGCCCATGGATTATCTGTCCGCCAAGGAGAATCCGACTGTGAAAGTGCCTTCCGAGGATGGCAGCACCTACAAACGGCTTCCCTACATTGCTTTTGATTCCACCGGAGCCCTGACGCTGAGCGAATCGGGCTATGTGCGTGCTGAGCAAAAAGTCGAAAATTGGCGCCAGTCGCTGGCTGCGCGGGCGGTGATACCGCTGGTGGCCGGGAGCGTGGCTCCGGCCCGCAAGGACGATGGCTTCGGGAAACGCGTTTTGGACTGGGCTGCGCCCAGTATTCTGGTGAAGGCCCCGTTTGATCCCAACAGCAACTTTCTGTCGATCACCAATTACATCAAGCGAGTGACGGTGGATCCGCTCAGCGGCAGAAGTCGCGTGGAAGGAGGAGAAATTCAATGAAGATCATGCGTTCGGTTTCCCGTGGCAGTTTAGCGGGTTTCACTCTCCTTGAAATTGCGGTGAGTCTGGCTGTGATTGGCTTCGCGATCGTGGCCGTGATCGGCGTGTTGCCGACCGGACTGAACATTCAGCGGGACACCCGCGAACGCACCATCGTCATGCAGGATGCCACCTATTTCTTGGAGGCGATCCGACAGGGGGCACGGGGGACCAATGACCTGGTGAACAACGTGGAGCGAATTTGGGTCGCCTATGAGAAGGGGGCCGAAAATCCTCCCCGGCTGGAGGAAAAAGTGCGCGGGGCACAGTTCACCAAGGACTCGGAGGTTATCGAGTTCTTGACCCTTCCGCGGGTGGCGAATCAATCGGAGCATCTGTACAGCGTCGCCCTGGTGCGGTCGTTGAGCGGCACTGCTTCGGAGAAGGGCTCGGTCTCCGGAGATGACCGCATCGCCTTCAGCTATTTCCTGCTTACCGAGGTGGTTCCGATTACGAGCGTTCCTGATGCGGCATTTACGACGACCGAGATTTTAGACGCCCGCGAGCGGATGCACCGAACCAAGCAAAAGAACACATTCGCCAACAATCTGAGCGAGGTCAGGCTCACCATCATGTGGCCGCCGTCGCCATCGACCTACACACACGGATGGGTTCCTCGCAATCAGATCACCTTGCGAACCTACGTAAGCGGGGCGTTGCTCGAGCCGCCACAGCGCGTGCTCAATACCAGTCGCTTCCAATGATCCTATGAAATGTTGCCGAGATCGTCAGGTGCAGCGAGGTTCGGATGTCGTCCTGCGCGGAGGAGTTCCTCTGGCGGAGGGGCTGCGCCTTCGCCAAGGCTATTCGCTGGTCGAGATCATGGTGGCGATGACTCTGCTGACGGTGATCGTGGTGGGATTGATGGCCACGCTGAACCAAGCCCAGCGCGCGCTCCGCGCGAGCGGGGCGCAGACGGACACCCTCGAGAACGGTCGAGCCTTTCTCAGCCTGCTCAGCCGTGAGATGCAGGAAATGGTTCAACTTCCGGCCCTGGTTACTAATGTCTACCGGTTTGCTTCGGTGTACCGCACGGATGGACGGCAGCTCATTCAGAGCATTCCTGGCAACCCCGGGTTGAGCCGGACCAACGAGCTGCAGAGTTTTTGTTTCGTCGTGCCCAGCAAGGAAAGCGCTGACTGGAAGGTGATCTTTTACGACTTCCGCGAGAATGCGATCAAGGATCGCAAGGTGGGGGCGCTGTACCGATCGGAACGCGCTTTTCCACGCTGGAAGGCAACCAATGACCTGGCGGCTCTGCAGGCAGAATTCGTTTCGTGGCGGTACAGCGCCGAGCGGAACACCAACGAGTTCAGCAAGATTCTGGACGGGGTGGTTCACCTCAGCTTCCAGCCTTACGAGGTGACGAACGGCTTCCCGGTTCTGCCCCAGAACCCGGATGGTCGGCATCCGCGCGGTTTCTATTTTGCCAACGGCCAGCCCCCACCCCTGCATTACATACCTGGTGCCATTGAGGTTGAGTTGGGCTTGCTCGACACCGACACCTACAAGCGCTCCAAGTCGATCGATAGCGCCGCCGCGATCGAGAATTTCCTGAACGACCGGTCCGGTAACGTCCAACTTTTCCGGCAGCGGATAACTATTTCTACGCGCCCATGACTCCGCGTCTTTCCTCCCACTCGCCCCGTCGTGGTGTGGCCCTCGTGATCACGCTGATCCTGCTCAGCGTCATCCTGGTCATCACCTTCGCCCTGCTCGCCGTCAGTCGGCGCGAGCGATCATCGGTCACGACCGCCCAGCACCTCATCGATGCCGAATACATGGCCAACGCGGCTTTGGAGCGGGCCAAAGCGACTTTGGCGGTTCAGATTCTGGGCCGATCCAACCTGATGGCCGGCGGCTTTGGCCGGCCGGTGTATTCCTTCGAACTCAGCCCGGACCCGGCCGACCCCCGCCTCGGTCCGATTGATGGACGCGCGGCTGGCGATCTGCTCGTTTCGACCTCCACCAACAGCTTCAATCCGTCAGACTACACCCTGAGCTATGTGACCAACCTGCAGTTCGATGCCCGGGTGCCGGTGTTCGTAAAGACCAATCGGACCAATCCCAACGCGGCGCTCGACTTCCGCCATTATCTGGACTTCAACCGCAATCAATCCTTTGAGAGCAATGGGTTCCACGTGCTGCTGGACCGGGACGATCAGCCGATCGGGACCAATCGCTTCTTCCATGCGGGCGATCCCGAATGGCTCGGCATGCTTTCTCAACCCGGCCTGCCTCACTCAGCGACCAATCGCTTCATTGGTCGGTATGCCTTCCTGGTCGTGCCGGCCGGGCGGACCCTGGACATCAACGCGATTCACAACAATGCGAAAAACGCGGAGATCCGTGCCGGATTTGAAGGCTACGGACGCAACCAAGGTGTGGGTACCTATGAGATCAATCTGGCGGCGTTTCTGGCGGATCTGAACACGAACGAATGGTTGGGGCTGACGGGGTATCGCTACGATCTCCCGGCACCGTGGGGTGCGGGCAACGGCATAGGTGCCGGTGATGGCGTTGGGATTGCCTTCGACCATGCCCGGGATTTGCTTCGCTACCGCTATGCCGGTGATTACCGCAACCTTCCCTCGCTGGATGCGTGGTTGGGCAGCGCGTCGGCCGGATCCCGCTTGTCGGACTACTTCCGCAGCGATGTGGCCGACACCTACGCGGACGATACGACTCAGCAGATCACCAACCGCCTCACCGGGCTGTCCAGCGTGGACAATGATCCCGACTCCAAGGATCCCAGCACCCGCTGGTCGGGGGTCGATAACCCCAACCGGTTTGTGTCGATGGACGAGCTTTTCAAGGCGCGCCACTCCGATCCGTTGCGCTCGCCCTACTACGGGAAGCTGACCCAGTCCCTCCAAGCGGCATCGACCAACCGAGGGACCTACAACCGCTACACCTTCTATCGTCTGCTCTCCCAACTGGGAACCGACACGGGCACCGGAACGGAAGACAAAATCAACCTGAGTTTCAAGAATCTGGACGGTTATAAGACGACGGATTTGGTGGCGTGGGATCCGGCCGACTTCTTCATGACCGTAGCCGATCGGCTGATCCGCGATCATCTGGCCAATGTAAACACCAACTACAGCGGTGCCACGAGTGATGAGGATTTGTTCAGTCCGAACTTCGCCTATCGTTTTGACCCGCTCCTAGGTCCGACCACCGTTACTAACAATCCCCGGAACTTTCTGCGTCCCCGCGACCTGCCGGCTTTGACCCAGCTGAGTGTCACGAATATCCCGGTGTTTCCCATCAACTACTACAACTCAGCGGTGCACCGCCTGCTGCAGGTGTCGGCCAATTTATATGAGGCCAGCACCAACCGAATTGCGCCCAGCCGCCCGACGGTGCCTGAGAACCATGCCGGTTATCTGCCTACCATCTATCGTCCCCGGTTCGCTCGCCGTTCCAACGGGGACGTGGTGATCGCTGGTTATCTCGAGGATGATGGAACCCTACTCAATCCGGATGCGTATCCGTGGATCTCCATTTCCGAGCTGGTCAAGCGGATGGCGGTGGCAACCGTCGATCAGGTGGTTGACAACCTGAACGTGTATGGAGTTCCCCCCATCGTGGCGACGCGCAAAGGAATTCCTTCGCTGAACGAGATCGTTCTGGCTTCGGGCTTTGATCTGTCGCGCAAGCTGCTGGTCACGAAGCAGAGCGTAAGTGAGGATTTGCGGCGGGGTTCGCGGCCGATGAACGAATACCTGAACGAATTCTTCGTGATGAGCGCCTCGAATCGTTTCGGCGTGGAGCTGATCAACGGTTACACCAGCGCCTATCCCCGCCGGCTCATTGCCCGCATCAAGGGACGCCTGACGACCACGTTGTTCGAGGGGACCAATTTCCTCACTACCGCGACGAACGACTATGATTTCCGAACCGATATTCCCGCAAACAGCTGGCGGGGAGGCCTGTTCAACAAATTCGCTATCCGGGTGCCGGCGTTGACGAACCTGGTGCTGCTCAATCAGGCGCTCTACACCCCAGGCAACCCGCGCGGGACGTTCACGGACTTCCGCGGAAATCTGTATCGGACGCCGGCCCGCTTTTCCTCGGCGGCGTTCAACTGCCGGACCACCAACGAGTTCATGTATCTGCTCTTCGATGCCGATACAGCGCCGGGCACTCCAGGGTTCGGACGGGTGATCGACGCGGTGAGCATGAATCGATTGGAGACCGCGTTCGATTTGAATCAATATCTCAACGACAGCGGCGACTCGGCCAACGCGGGCGGCGGGGGATTGACCACGGCGATTCGGCAGATGTGGGTCACGAATCGAGTCGATGGCAGCGCGCGAATCGATATCCCCACCGTGGGGGCTTCGAACCAGGTCTTTGCGAGCTGGCAGGGATTGAACCTCCCCGGCCTTCGAGCCAGCTGGAGAGATTTTTCCCGACTCGCCACGGTGGATGCCGAGGTTCTCAACTTTCTCGAATTTTTCAGCGGCGGTCCTAGCAATACGAATCTGCAGAAGCAGGCTCCTCTAACCGCTCACCAAGCCTTCTTCCAGCTCACCTCCTGGCAGGCGAATGATCCCCTTTTGCATCACACGCCTGAGCAAATGTTGAAGGCTTATCAGCCGCAAAACTTTGGCTCCTACGGAACCAACTATGGCGACTACAAGGGGGCGATGATTCCTCCGTTGGTCAATGGACTCAGCAACAGCTTGAACGCCGCGGTGTCCAATGCCTGGAACCTGGGTGAGGTCAACAAAAGCTCCCATCAGCCCTGGCCATCCAGTGCCAAGGCCCAGGCTTCAACCACCGCCACTGCCTCCGTTCAGGATTTCGATCCCTTCGTCCGCGACCCTATGGTGCGCACCCCGGATGACTGGGACTTTCCCACCAACCGCCTGGCTAATTTGGGGGCCATCGGGCGTATCCATCGGGGCACCCCTTGGCAGTCCATTTACCTTAAATCTGCACCGGACGGAACCGCTGCCCTCGCCACCGAATCCTGGCTGAGTCACGTCGCGGTCGACATGTTCAAGGCGTATCGGCTCAACCAGAATGCGTACACCAACACCTGGCTCAACTTTCCGACGAACGATTGGTCCTTGGTCGACATGTTCACGGTGGGAGGAAGCGACTCCGCCGGAGCGGGCAAGATCGGCGTCAACCAGAGCGGATTGGCTGCCTGGTCGGCTGTGCTGAGCGGGGTGGTGGTTCTGACCAACCACGTGGAACTGAACGATGTGGCCAAGCGGTTTGCGGCCAGGAACCCGCTGCAGCCTCCCGCGCTCTCCTTCGCGGTGATCCAGCCCGGTCTCACGGCTGCCTCCGAATCGCCGGTCGGCAAAATCGTCAATGGAATCAATCGAACCCGACTGTGGTTCACCAATGGACTGTATGCGAGCGTGGGACAGATCCTGGCCGTGCCCGAGCTTACCCTCCAATCTCCGTTTCTCAACCTCAGCGATGCGCGGTTCCGCCAGATGGGGATCTCCGAGGAAGCCTACGAGATGATTCCGCGGCAGGTGCTTTCGCTCATTCGATCCGATGAGCCGAGGTTCGTCATCTATGCCTTTGGCCAAGCCTTGCAGCCCGCCCAGGACTCGCTGATCAAGAACGCGGCATCGGATTACTACAATCTTTGCACCAACTACCAGATTACCGCTGAAATGGCGACCAAAACGGTCATCCGATTCGAGAACACGGCCCGCAAGATCGGATCGGCCGTAGCTCCCGGCCAGCGGATGGTCTTGCGCCCGGTGGTGGAGAGTTTTGAGCAGTTGCCTGCCGACGGATTTTAACAGATATTAGTAGTTGTAGACCTTTTTGGATGCTGAGTAGCGGGGGACCATGCTGCGGGGCAGGTGGTGCGGGGTAATCGAAACGTAAGTTAAGAGAGAGTATTGTCTATGTCCTTCAAGCCTAGAACCTGGCTGGTGATCAGCCTGCTTTGCTTTTTTGGTGCGGCGATGTTTTGGGACTTGGGTCGGAAGGAGGCTGCCCGTCGCAAAACACCTGCGGCGCCGTCTCCTGTCAGCCCCGTCACGACCTCGGCCCCGCCGCAAGCGGCCGGTGGTCCCCTGGCGCCCGCGCTGCTGTCCGCCGCGGTGGGCCGGATTGAGTATGTGTCCACCAATCGCTTTCCTGAACCGCCCAAGGCTCGCTACCCCCTGCGGTTGCGCAACAGCGATACCAAGCTCGACGAGCTGGCGCGCCGTGACGATGCCCTGCTGTTGGCCAATGCCTTGCTGGATCTCCGTAAGCCACTCGCTCTGCAGGTTCCGGATTCCCTGCAGCCCAAAGGCCCCACGGAAAACTACGTCGTTCAGTCCAAGGTTTCGCTCGATCGTGGATTCCGTCAGCTGCTGACCTCCCTTCAGGCCGAGATCATCAGCTATGTGCCCAACAACGCACTGCTGGTCCGAATGGACAGCGCAAAAGCGGAGCAGATTCGTCAATCCCCGCTCGTTCGCTCTGTTATCCCCTGGATTCCTTATTTCAAACTGTCTCCGGCTTTGCTCAAGGACGCGATCAGCCAGACGCCTCCTCCTGAGGAAAAATCCTTCCGGTTATTGGTGTTTCCCCAAGAGGCTGAGGCGATGGTGGCTGAATTGCGCATCATGAACCTGGAGGTTTTGGGACAGAGCCGGTCGCCGTTTGGGACGGAGGTTATCGTCCGGGCTGCGTCGAGCCGTCTGACGGACTTTGCGCAGAATGATCGAGTGCAGTGGATTGATCCCTATGTGAAGCGGCAAGCCGCCAATGACATGACCGCCCTGAGCTTGGGCACGAGCACCAACGGGGGCCTGGATGCCCAATACCTGGGTTTGACCGGCAAAGGCATCCGCGTGAACGTCAATGACACGGGCGTCGACGAAACTCATGCCGATCTTGTTGGCCGCGTTCTGGACGGGGAGCCGGCCGCGCACGTCGATCCCGATGGGCATGGAACGCATGTCGCCGGCACGATTGCGAGCAGCGGAAAAAACTTCCCCGCGCTCTCCGGCACCAACATGCCACCCGGGTCCGCGACCAATGCCAGCTTCCAGGGTAAAGCTCCGGAAGCCATCATTGTTCCGGTGTTGATCGATCCCTTCTTCGGATCCTTCCTCTCCGACAATTATCTTCAGGAGGCGGCTGTGCTCAACGACGCGCTGATCTCCAACAACAGCTGGGGCTACCTGGGAATCAATGAGTATGATTCCGCCGCGGCGAGCTATGACGCCGCGGTGCGCGATGCGTTGCCGTCGTTGCCCGGACAGCAGCCAGTGACCTTCGTTTTCGCAGCGGGTAATTCCGGCGGAGGGGACAACGATGGACTGGGAGGATCGGGAGACACCGTGACGACCCCGGCGACGGCTAAGAATGTGATCACGGTCGGAGCTCTGGAGAGCCTGCGTCGTATCACTAACGGTCCGGTCACCACCAACGCCTTCGGCGAACCGCAGACGAATTCGTTCTTCTATGCCGACACCGACAGCAACAACGAGATCGCCGATTACTCCAGTCGCGGGAATGTGGGCATCAACCTCGAAGGTGAGTTCGGCCGATTCAAGCCCGATGTCGTTGCTCCCGGTTCCTTCATCATCTCCACCCGCAGCGTGGATTGGAAGGACCCCATTTTGCAGATCGATCACATCCCGCTCTTCCTGCGCGATCAATCGATCAACGCCACCTGGACCAATTTCTACACGGTCCAGGTGCCCGACAACTCCATTGAGGTGAGCTTGCGCTCCATTCCGAATGCCAAGTCTCCCGTTCCGATTCCGCCGCTCCTGATCGGGGTGCGTAAGGATGTATTGCCTCCTCCGAACGACTTTGAAGGCACCAATTTTGTTCGGTTCCCGGTGACCGGCGGCGGCAACTGGGTGATCGCGATCGAGAACACCACCAACTTTCCGGTGGCCTTCGATCTCATCGCCATCGTGACCGTGACCAACGCGCCGGTATCTTCCGAGTATTTCACCGAGCTGAAGAAGCTGAACGACCAGGTCGGACCGCTCTACCGCTATGAGAGCGGCACGAGCATGGCTGCTCCGGCGATCAGCGGCATGATTGCGCTCATGCACGAGTTTTTCACCAATCGTCTCAACTACCCATTGCCAAGCCCGGCACTGACCAAGGCTCTGTTGATCAACGGCTCGGACACGGTGGGTGATCTTTATGACTTCCAGGTCAAGTCCACCCTCAACATGCAGGGCTGGGGCAAACCGGAGCTGCCGCGGATCATTCCCAAGGTCATGGATTCGAAGCCAACCGCCCCCGACAGCTGGCCGGTGCGGTTCTATGATCAAACCAACAACGCTTCCCTCGCTACCGGCGAAAGCGAGACCCGGACCCTGACCTTTAGTCCGACCAACGCCTTCGCCGCCTTGAATGACTTGCGTGTCACGCTTGTCTGGACGGATCCGCCCGGCAATCCCGGCGTTGGCATCAAGCTCGTGAACGACCTGGATTTGGTCATCACTAACCTCACCTCGGGTGAAGTCTATTACGGCAACGACATCAAGTCCGAGTCGCTCTACAACGACCCCATCGATACCACCATCACCAACGTTACCGACGTGGTGAACAACGTTGAGAATGTTTTTGTTTCCGGGCCTTTGGGCGACAAGTACTCGATCACCGTGGTTGCCAAGCGGGTGAATGTCAACGCGGTGACGTCCGAGCCTACCGAGATCGTTCAAGACTATGCCTTGGTGGTCTCCATTGGGGATCGTACCATTGAGGATGGCTTTAAGATCGATGAACCGGTTGGGCCGCGGGTGCAAAGTGGCCCGGCGCTGGTCACCCTGACCAACGAGGTCCCTCTCATGAACGAGCGGGTGGGCGCCAATCCCGCCGTGGCTCTGGGAACCAACGGGGTGGTGCCGCAATGGCGGTTCTATCGGTTCGTCAATGAAGGCAGCACCAACCCGTATGTCGCGATCATTACGTTCCAGGCGGATAATCTTTCCCGACCCCGGTTGGCGGAAGGAGATATTGATCTCTATGTATCTACTGATCCGGCGCTGCTCACCCTGGATCCGGCGGTCCTCCAGGCCTCCATTCTTCAGGGGCGAATTTCCAGCGACCAACGGCGCGGTGCCTCGCGGACTCGGCTGGGAACGGAATTTGTCGCGTTCACGAACTCGGCTCCCGACAGCGAGTATTACATTGCGGTGAAGGCGGAGGATCAGCAGGCGGCCGAATACGCCCTGCTGGCGATCGCCCGCAGCGAACCTTTCGACAGCGATGAGAACGGCTGCCGGGTGATTCACTTCATTCGCAGTCCGACGGTGATTCCCGATGGCTCGAATGAAAGCCCCAGTGGTCTCGACGAGATCCAGCCGGCTCTCTTCATCGGCATCGGCACTCGTTCGTCGCTCATCCGCAACGCCCGGGTCGATATGGACTTCACTCACGATGATGTAGGCGATCTGACCGCGCTTCTAAAGGGCCCCACGGATCCCATGGTGACGCTCTTCTCGCACACCTTCACCGGCGTGAATACCAACTTGGTCATCAGCTTTGACGACAGCGGCACCAACTTGGATGCCAACACCTACTCGAGCGAGGGCCCCATCAAGCTCAATGCGCTGGTGGGTTCCGATGCCCTCGGCGTTTGGCAGTTTGCCTTGTTCGACAACTCTCCCTTGCACGCGGGCACGGCCAACAAGGTCTCCTTGTGCATCGATCCGCAGAATCTGGAATGTCTGACCACCGACGGATGCCTGGTCTCCATTCTTCCCAATAGCTGGTACTATGACTTCATCGATATTCCGTTCGACGCCAGTCAGCTTCAGGTCTGCGTTTCGGAGAATGTCGGTCCGGTCGAGATCTACCTGCGTCGAGGTCTGAACCGTCCCACGCAGACGGATTGGGATGCGTTTCAGGAGGTGCTCGTGGGCGACACCAACTGTCTAACCCTTGATTATTTCAGCTCGCCTCCCATTGCTCCCGGTCGCTGGCAGCTGGGAATTTTCAATCCCAACCCGTTTGGGCAAACAGTCCGTCTCAAGATCTTGATCACCCGCGGATTACTGTCGGATTCGTTCCAGACCTTCCTGCCAAACCCGGATCCCTTGGGCCAGGGCATTGCGGACGACGCTCAAACCCAGGCAGGCATCACCATTCAGACGAACCGTCCCATTGTCGAGGCGCGGGTCGGGATTCGGTTGGATCACCCTCGGGTGTCCGATTTGGCCATTCACTTGGTTTCCCCGCGCGGCACCCGCTGGCTGCTCAAGGAGAACCGGGGTAACGCCAGCGTCGATGGATTGGGCAAGACCTTTGGTCTTAACGGGCTGGTTGGAACTCCCGAGGAAGTGCTGACCAATTATGCGTGGGCGACTTTCACCGATAGCACCAACCTGGCGGATGGAGCCATCAAGTTTATGGCTCCTCCCTTCGCACCGACTGGCACGGAAGCCCAGCCGACGGTCTACTTGAGCGATTTCGAGCTCACGCCGACCGGCTATCAGGATACCACCTCCGTGTTGTTCGAGGGATGGCGGGTGTTGAATCGCAGTGTGATGATCACCAACGATTCGGTGACCGGTAGCTTGCATTCTCAGGTGCTGGCGTTGTCGGACGGCGCCGTGGCCGCTGAACTGCCGATCCGTGGCGAGCGCCAATACCGTCTCTCCTTTGCGTATCGCAAGGACTCTAGCGCACAAACGCAGCAGGTTAGTTTTGCGGTGGGACCGGGGCCGGTGGGTAGTGTGCATGATCCCGTGAATCTCAGCCAGGCCGTCCTGGTTCCCAAGTTCCGCGGAAGCCCTGGACAGGAGATTTATCTCAGCACTCCGACTAATGGAATTGTCGTGAGTGCAGGGCCCCGCGTCGGTCCTGACGGAGCGGGTGCCGGCCCCCGCGGGCTGCCATATTACTCCCTGGTTGGACAGTGGAGCTTCAGCGCCACGACACTGTCGGCGCAGACGATCGCCAGCCCACCCTTCTTCGTGGGGGACGAAGCCATTCTCAGTGTCCCAGAGGCCCCAGGCGACTATTACCTCTGGCTGGGAATCAATGACGATGACTTTACCGACAATGGCCCTGGCCCGACCGACTTCAATGTCACGGCGCGATGGAAGCCCACTCAGTTGGACTCCTTCCGATATGTCATCAGCGGTGTCACCAATCGCCTTTTCCCGAAGGAGTATTGGCAAACCAACACACTTCGCTTCATTGGACGCAACGATGCCAAGGATTTGGCGTTCTTGAGTGAGTGGAACTCCACCACGCTCATTGACGACGTCGTGGTGAGCGAACCGTTTGCTGCCGCCTACTATTTGGCCGAGGAGCCGCTTCCCACCGAAATCAAGTATCAGGCCAATACCCCGGCCGAGCCGTTGGTCCAAGTGCCATCGGTTCGCGGTGAAAGCGCCCAGGGGACTTGGCGTTTGGATATTAAAGATACTCGTGCGAAGGAAGGGGCTAATGCATCGAAACCCGCCATCTTGTGGAGTTGGTACTTGCAGGTCCTGTTTGCTCCCGCCCAACAGCCGATCCTGTTGACCAATTGTGTGGAGTTTGCCGACATCGTCCGACGCGACGGTATCCGCTACTATGCCGTGGATGTGCCTCTCGAAGCCATCAACGTCACGAATACCCTGATCGGCTCCAACGTGGTGTTCTTCTACAACGGCGACCAGGTTCCCGACCCCGATGTGGACATTCCGGTTATCAGTCCCCATGAGCTCCAGGTGGGCTCCCCCCTGCCCGGCATCGCGGTGGCTCCGGGGTCGCGTTATTACCTCGGGGTGATGAACTCGAATCTGACGTCTCGCGGTTCTTCGTTCCGAGTTCGGGTGGATTTCGAGTTGCCGATGATCGCGCTGACCAATGGCGCTCCGTTGGTGCCTCCGTTTGGTGCGGATCTCGCAGGCATCACTAACGTATTCCCCGGGCCTGCTGTGCCCCCGGTGGCCAACATCCTCTATCCCGGCACCAACATGCACTGGTATAAGCATGTGGTGGAACCGCATCCCGACCTCCACTCGGTCGTCTACGAGCTCCGCTCGACGAATGCGGAGTTGCATCTCGTGGCCAAGCGGGGATTGGCTGGAGTCGACTATCTGCCGACTCCCACACGCTATGACTATCACAGCATCAATTATCGGGATACGAACGAGATGATCATCGTTCGGACAGACTCCTTCCCGGTTCCGCTGACACCCATCCCATGGATCTTGGGCGTCTACAACTCGGGAACCAACACCGCTACTTATGATCTGACGGCGACGCGGTTGACGACTCCGTTGCCGGTCGGATTCCCGGTCCCGCCGCATACCTACAGCATTACCAACTGGACCGAGGCGGCGAACGAGTTTGGCTTCTCGCTCCAGCCGGGCGAGGCACTGAATTATTTCCACGCGTTGGGCACGCTGGCCACGAACTCGGCGTTGTTGGTCGAGGTTCTCAACCTGACGGGGGATGTGGATCTCTTCCTGCGACGGAACGATCTTCCTTCACCCTACCTCTACGACTTCAGCGATCTCCAAACCGGTACGAATTCGGAGCACATCTCGATTCACACGAACCTCTTCCTTCCGACGTTTGGCCCGCCGACGAACTGGTTCTTTAATGTGGTGAATCACGATTCCCTCCAGGTGACCGGCCTGGTGCGTGTCGCGACCGCGTCGGGGACCAACGCGCTCAACACGGGCTTGCAGATCTTCCAGGTCGCCGATCCCTTGGGAGACGGAATTCGAATTCAATGGCGGGCTCTGGTGGGCGAACGTTACGACGTGCGTTACAGCACGAACGCGGTTGGACCGTTTGATCAGTCTTTAGGCATCATTCGAGCCAACACGTCGACCGCACAGGCGATCGATCCGCTGCCGAGTACCAATCGTTTCTACGAAGTGATACGCCTCGGACCGTGAGCCGCGCTCGAGCGAGGCAACGCGAAGGAACAGCCGCGGTCCACAGTCCGCTGCTGCTTTCCAACGACGTGCGATGGGGAATGGCTCTATGGAGTGCGGAGACACGTCTCCGCTTTTCCTGCGTGCGACGGAGTGGCTAAGGCCGTCGTAGGTGGACGCGCAGGTGGGAGGGGATCAGGCGGCGTGAAGGAACAGTGGTGTCGCGCCCGCGTCTTGAGCTCCAAACCGGGGCTAAACAAGTTCTAGGAGATCCTCGCTTCCCAGGTTGAGTTCCTGAATGCGCGGCCGAGAACCCGCCGGGTTCCAAGAGATTAGGCTATGCGGGGCGTGGAGCGCATCGACACCCCCGGTCTGTCGGCCCTATTGAACAGCACCCTCAAAGGCGTGCCACGCGTCGGCGATTGGATCGGCCAAGGATCAGGATCTTTGAGTAGGGGTGATGCGGGTCTCGGAGCCCGTGGCATCGCTGCGCGATGCTCCTTATTTTTAGGTCACCACCCACCACCCCCCCCCCCCCCCCAACCCCCAAACAACAAACCCCCAACAACAACAAACAAACAACAAACCCCAAACCCCAACCACCAAACCCCCAACACCCCCCCCCCCGCCCCCCCCACCAAACAATACC
>JAEUHE010000054.1 GCA_016793885.1 Verrucomicrobiales bacterium | reverse complement strand
GTGACGAACAAAGCCGAACTGCCACTCCGCTACCGTCCGGACAGTTTCACGATCCGCGCCGGTAACCGTGTCTATCACCAGTCGATTAGTGACGCGAGCGGCGGCGTTCCGCCAAAGGGACAGAGTATCGTCTATTTCGCCGTCTCGGGTACGCCCGACGGCGGGCGCAATGAACTCTCGTTGAAAAACGAGTTCACCGTGTTGCTCACACGGCTCTCATTTCCATCGCCGCCTCCTGCCTCGACGAACATCCCGCCTGCCACTCCAACCGCTCCCGAACCATGAATCCGCGCGATTTCCTCAGTTTCTTTCGCACCAAGAGCGGCAAGCTCCTGCTGTTCGTCGTCGTCTTCGCCGGGGCGCTGCTGATCTTCAGTGCCATCCGCAAGCACCAGCCCGGCGACGGAGACGACGTGGCGACCGTCACAAAACCCACGACGAACCACAGCGACAAACCCCAGGTGGTGCAGACCGTGCAACGGGCGATGGAAGCGTTTCACCCGCCGCCGCCGAAGCCGGAACCACCACCGCTCGTTGCTCCGACAAATCGGCCACCACCCTCTGCCTCTGCGCCGGTCCCATTACCACCGGCACACCAGCCCGAACCACTCGCGCCCATCAGTCTCTTTGGCGATGCGACCGCTGGCGTCATGGAGCCGAAATCGCTCGGTTCCACTTACGCCCCGTTTGGCCGGCTGATTTCATGCGAGACCATTGTTACGGTGGACTCGGCTTCGATTCAAACGCCCATCATCGGGTTGGTCACAGAGGATGTTTTTCACGCGGGCAAGCTGGTTATTCCGGCGGGCACGGAGATTCACGGCACCGCACAAGCCGACCGTCATCGTGAACGCATCGCCAGCGGAAGCTCGTGGACGTTTGTCTGGCAGACCGGCGAGGAGCTTCGTTTGAAAGGCGTCGCGCTTGACCGCGAATTTGCGAGTGGACAGGAAGGCTGGGGCATCACCGATGGCAGCGCGGGTCTGCGCGGGCGCATCATCAAGTCCGACGATCTTGCCGAAATAAAACTCTTTGCCGCCACCTTCCTCAGCGGCGCGGCAGGCGCGCTCACGGAGAAAGCGCAGACGCTGTTCGGTTCGATTGACAGCCGTTCGCTCAACAACGCACCGCTCAAGGGCGCGCAGGATGTCCTCAAAATATACGCCCAGCGCATCCAAGACACGATTCAGCGCGACGGATTTTACGTCCGCGTGCCGTCCGGCAAACAGTTTTACCTCTACGTGCTCCAGACTATTGACCGCGTCGAAGCCGTGATTGGCGGCGCGGCCACGCCGTTCATCGGAGAACAAAAAGTTCAACCTGCTCTAAATCCACCGCAGCCAGGATCGTCCTTGTTCGACTCTCCCATTCCAACTGAACCCGCCATCCACAAAACGCCATGAAACTACTCTACTTGATTCCGCTCGTGCTCTTGGGTGCCTGTTCCACGTCGAGGCCGCCCAAGCTTACGGTGCGTCCACAGGAACCACCGCCTGCGATGGACGACTCGGCCGTTCGTTACCCTGAAAGTTTCCGCGCCTACCACATCGGGCGTTACGCCGATCCAAACAACAGTCATGTAATGCACGAGCATCACACCGTTTATCGCGTCGAGGCGCACAGCCGTTGGAACCTCCATCCCGGCTCGGACTGTGCGGTGGTGCCCGCCCTTTCAACGACATCAACCAACCCGGCGTTCGCTTCTCCGCCTTTGACCGACGCAACTCTTGCGGAACTGAATCTCCAAAAAGCCACGACAGCGCAGGTGATGAGCCAGACGAAGGTGCTTGCCGCTTCGCTCGATCAACTTCAGGCCGTGCTTCGCCAGGCGAAGCTGGGCGCGGAAGAAACTGCCGCTGTCCGCAAGCTGGTCGTCACGTTGGAAAAGCGGTTGCAGGCAATGGAGGCGGAGCAACAGCGTCTGGCGCAGACGCTCGCCGCCCCGCCGGCAAGTGAGAACAACACGAACACCTCGGCCAGTCCCTTCGATGAAAAATGAAAACACTTTGCTGACTCATTGAGGACGATTCCATGCCGGCATCGGCAGTCGTTTTCGGTCAGCAACGCGGCTACCACGCCGCATCCATAAACAAAAAACAAACCTCATTATGAGCAAAACGAAAGCACCACCGAATGACGCCAGCGGCCCGGCCGCCGCCGCGCCCACCGACCAGCCCATCTACCGGAGCAACCCGGAGGTGGACGCGAAAATTGATGCCTACATCAAAGAGAATCCCAAGTATTGGGCCTATGTTGAAGAGATGCCGCGCGAGCGGCTTGAACGGAGCGCGGTCTTGAATGAAGTCCAGAAACTCGACCGTCAGCAGAAAATGCGGGACGGAATCATGAAACGCATCAATTCGAATCCCGAGATGAAAACAGCTTTCGAGACGCTGGTGAAGAACGTCCCCGAGGAACAGCGGGAAAACGTGATGATGCAGATTGCCACGCAGGCCCGTCGCAGCATCAGCCGAAGCCAAACCCCGGCGTGACGGCACCGAACCTCCGAAATGAATCGGATTCGCTTCACCCGTCTTCCCGGCTGGAGACCCCAGCCGGGAAGACAAAGGCCGGACTGGGCTTTGACCATGTCGATTACGGTTTCCAGCGACTGGACTGAGACATGTTCCAATCTGGGACAGACCAAACGCAACCAGCAAAGCCTTGCCAGAGGCGCACTTGACGCAGGTGGATAGTTGAGACGATATTCGCTGACGATGGGTGGGGTAAAGGAGGCAAGCAATCCTTTGCAGTCTTCTGAAAACTCCATCCAAACGCCGGCCATCACGCTCATGCAACACCCGGTTGAACTCGTAGGGAAGCTGGGGAAGTTCGTGGATAGACTGATTCACGAACAGGGTGATTATTTGTTTCTGGTTTGGACCTTCCTGTCCCTCGCGGTCATCGCGTGGATTCTCGGTAGGAAAAGACGTTTCAAGCCGGGAACGCCTAGCCACATCATCGTTGTTCCCGCTTCCCCACCGCGACCGCCCGTTCCGCAGACCCAACTATCGAACCATCCAAATTACCCGCCAGAGTCCGAGAGACCAAAGGGTGACGACAATGACACCAACTCTTTCTCGGTCTGATTGGCGGGTGAGGCTCACGCACTCCCCATTCCTCACGGAAAGGGGTTTGTATGAGCCGCCTCAACCTCATCGGACAAGCCATCGCTAGACTGCGCTCTCAGCGGGGTTGGACGCAAAAAACGCTCATGGCGAAATTGCAATGCCAGGGCGTGGACATCACCCGCGACGTGCTTGCCAACATTGAGTCTGGTCGCACCAAAGTCACGGACG
>JAEUHE010000053.1 GCA_016793885.1 Verrucomicrobiales bacterium | reverse complement strand
CCACTTCTGCAAAGTAGCCTTCCCTCCTATACCATACTTGCGCCCACAGTCGGTATAATTGATTTCTCCCTTTTCCAGCTCCCGAACAATCTGCATTTTAAAGGCCTCACTGTATCGGGTTGCACCCTTCACTCCATTCGCTTTTTCGTTCATAGAGTGACAACCTATTTCAGGACAAGACCCCGACACCCGACACCCGACACCCGACACCCGACACCTACCACCTACCACCTCCCACCTACCACCTCCCACCTACCACCTCCCACCTCCCACCTACCCCTTCTCCTGCCTTCAAACTCCGCTTGCCAACGGAAATATTGCTTTTCATGATTTCGTCCGCCCGTATCCAGGGCGTATCACCACTTTATGCTGAACTATTTGCTGTTTGCTCAAGCCGCCGCCACGGAACCCGTGATAAAGCTGCCCGAAACCGCCATCATTAAACCCCACCAAACCTGGCTCACTCGCTTCGAAGAAGCCACCGGGCTGCCCTCCGAGGTGGCCGTCTGGGGCGTGAATATCCTGGCGGCAATCGCAATTCTCTTCATCGGCTACGTGGCTGCCGGAATCGCGCGCCGAATGGTCCGACAGCTCCTGACGAAACGGAACATCGATGAGACGATATCCGGCTTCGTGGGCAACTTGTCTCATGCGGCGATCATGACCTTTGTCGTCATCAGCGCCCTCGGACAGGTAGGCGTGGACACCAAAACGTTCGCCGCCGTGATAGCGGCCGCCGGTCTGGCGATCGGCCTCGCGCTCCAAGGTGGCCTTTCCAACTTCGCGGCTGGATTCCTTATCGTGGTTTTCCGTCCTTTCCGTAAGGGCGACGTCGTCAACGCCGCCGGCATCGAGGGCACGGTCGAGGAGGTCGAAGTGTTCTCCACCACGCTCCACACTGCCGACAACAAGAAAATCATTGTGCCCAACTCGTCCATCATGGGCGCTACCATCACCAATTACACCGCCAACCCGACCCGCCGGATCGATCTCCAGATTAGTGTCGGAGTCGCCAGCGACTTGGCGAAGGCTCACGCCACCTTGTTGGAAGTCGCCAAAGCCAACCCAGCCGTACTCAAAGACCCTGCCCCGGAGGTGGTCAATCTAAAGCTGGTCGATGGTGGAACACTCATCGAACTCCACGCCTGGACTAAAACCACGAGCTACGGCGGCACCAACAGCCAAATCATCGCCGCCGCCCCCCCCGCGCTGGCCGCGGCTGGCATTAAAGGACCCGACAAGAGTGTCTTCTTTGTCGAGCGGAAGTAGGTTCAACGCTTGTCCTGAGCCACAACCTGGATGGTGGAGTACACTTTGGTCACCCCCTCCACCTCGAAGGCAAGCCGTACGGCCCGTGACACGGCATCCACCGAGGTCACCTTGCCCGACAACGTCACCACTCCATCGGTGGTGTCCACTCCAATCTGAAACGACGGCAGCTCGGAGTCCTTGAGAAACTTGGCCTTGATGGTGGCCGTGATCCGCGCATTGGCTGCCGCATCGGAAATGGTCGCGCCTGCCTGCCGCGCCTTCTCGCGAACGATCGAGCCGGTTTTCTCCAGCTCCGCCTTGATCTCGTCGGTGGAGAATCGATCAAGCCCAGGAATCACCGGAGCCGAGCGGCTCGGCGCGCCAGCGGAAGACGTCCCTCCGGTCTGGGTGGAGTAGCGTCCCACTGTAAAATACCAGAAAGCCGCGGCTCCCAGGGCGATTCCACAAATCAGGGCGCATCCAAATTTCATCATGCGCGGAACGTAGCAGCAGCGACTGATTTTGCCACGGGAATTACGGGCGTGATAAATTCTGGGTGAGGGCCGCAGATCACGATTACGATCACGAGGGACAGGGGTTGCCCACGGATCCCTGAAGGGTTGAATCTATCCCATCCGAGCAGATCCGAAATCGTAAATCGCCAATTTGACGGGACAGCTGACACCCTCTAGTCTGGCGTCCTAGTATGATCCGTCCGCTCCAATCCGATGAACAGTTGCTCGCCGATATCCAGAGCGTCCCGGCGGATTCCCCTCACCTGCACTATTGGTGGCTCGGCCAAAGCGGGTTTCTAGTCAAATGGAAAGACCGATTCCTGCTGCTGGATCCCTATCTTTCCGATTCGCTGACGCTCAAATACGCCTCCACGGACAAGCCGCACGTTCGAATGACCGAACGAGTGATCGCCCCCGAGCGACTCACCTTTGTCAACTGGGTTACCTCCAGCCATAACCACACGGATCACCTGGACCGGGAAACCTTGCTCGGCATTCGAAACGCCAGCCCGGACGTCCGACTCGTGTTGCCCGAGGCGAATCGAGCTTTCGCGACCGAGCGACTCGGCACTCCGGCCGATTGGCCCATAGGCCTGACGGCGGGCGCCTCGTTCGGCGACGATGTTTTCCGGTTTCATGGCATTCCCTCCGCCCACAACACCCTGGAGACCGACGAGCTCGGTCGGCATCGCTTCATGGGTTTTGTGATCGAGGCCGGACCCTGGCGACTCTACCACTCCGGAGACACACTGCGGTATCCCGGAATGGAACAGTGGCTGACCCCTTGGAAGGTGGACCTCGCGTTTCTCCCCATCAATGGAGATCGGCCGGAGCGGAGAGTCGCCGGCAATCTGGATGGTCGCGAAGCCGCCGAGCTCGCGCGAGACATCGGCGCACGCTGCGTGGTGCCCTGCCACTACGAACTGTTCGAATTCAACACCGCGTCACCCGACCTGTTCGTAGCCACGTGCCAAGCCATCGGTCAGCCATTCCAAGTCCTGCGAGCCGGAGAACAGGGAAGACTCCACGCACAGGGGAAGTAGGAACCGGGGAGCGAATGCGATGGCCCGCGGATCACACAGACCAAGCGGATCCGAAAGGGGGGCTTCTGCGGGTGGTACGCTCCGTGTGTTCCGCGTGCTCCGTGGGCAAACACTCCCCGGTCCCTGTCGCTTCAGGGCCATTCTCCCTTCTAGACTACAGGAAGCTCTCTAAGCCGCCGCCGCGGTCGGAACGGTCGGGAGGGTCGGAGCCGTCCCCGCCTTGTTGAGAGCGCGTACGTAGATCGGCTCGCGAATGCCAGCCGTGGTGGAGAAATTCCGCAGCCGCTCCAACAATATCTGCGTCACCTCATTGCCGGCACAGACGATCAGCGAGCCGTCCGGAGTCTCCACATTCGCCGCCAGGACCAACCCAACGCTCAGTTGCTTAAAGCTCATGGGGACAGGCGGGACCTCATTGTCGACAGACGATTGCGACTGAGGATCAAAACATCCGATCGCCCCATCCAGAACCAGGGGATCGTAATGACCCGGACGCGAACGCATCAGCTCGAGGGCGCTGGCTCGCGTGAGCCCTTTGGCCTCAAGCTGCGAGAGATCACCGAGGAACTTCAGCAAACGCGCGCCCAGCGGGAGCTTGTCCCCCACCACTCCATCGGCAGGATAGCCCACTCCGTCGAACTGCTTGGCCTGATAGAGAATGATGCGGGCCACTTTTTCCATTCTCGGGATCTTGGCGAGCAGGTTGTGGCCAATCTCCGGCACGCGCTCGACCATCAGCTTCTCCGTCGGGGTGAGCGGCTGCCCCGCGCGCGCCTTCAAAATGACCTCAGGCGGGATGGCGACAAAGCCGATCTGCGCCAGCATGGCAGCCACTTCCACATCCCAGGTGCTGCGCTCGCCCAAATGACGTGCCAGCACGCGAACCTCCTCCCTCATCGCGCGTGAACGCTCGAAAATTTTTGGCAGAGCCATGGACAGCATCTCCGATAAAACCCGAACGCTCCCGCTCAGGGTGTTCTCCAGCAGGTCGCGCTCGGCGGTGATCAGCTCATGCTGACGCAATCCGGCATCGAGCGCGCCGGCCAGCAGGTCCGGAGAACATGGCTTGTTGAGAAACCGGAAGATATGACCTTCGTTGACGGCTTGCACCGCCGTATTCTGATCGGCATTTCCGGTGAGCATCACCCGGACGATGTCCGGACACCGCGCCCGCACCCGCTTCAAGAACTCCACGCCGTTCATACCCGGCATATTCATGTCCACGACCAGGACGGCGTAACTGTCGCCGCTCTCGATGGCCGTCAGGCCCTGCTCGGGTCCCAACGCCGTTTCGATCGTGTACTGCTTACGGAACTGTCGCTGGAAGGCACCGAGGATGTTCTCGTCATCATCGACAAAGAGGATCTTTTTCATGCGCACGCTTTCTGTGAGTTTTTAGGGGCCAAGTTGAGGCGGAAGCGACCGCGCCACACCTCGAGTTCAGTCAAACAATCAATGCGGGCTAAATAGGCTTCATCGAGCTGAGCAACGCCCTCGGAGTCATCGCTCTTCAGCTCATGCACCAGGGCGTTGGCAATGTGGACCGCCCCAGGTGCGGAAAGCACCCGGCTCTCTCCAGCAGATGGATGGTGATGCAAGCCGACCGCCTCCACGATTCCATACGGAAGCCCCCAAAGCCCGATGAGATAGGCTCCCAGTTCCGCATGGTGCACGCCGAGGATATCGCACTCCGCACGCCAGCGCGGCAAGCCCGCCTGCTCGGAGTGGTGGATCACACGGCCGTATTGCTGAGGCAGGTTGATGGCGAGGATCAGTTTGCCGATATCGTGAAGGAGCCCCGCGGTGAATGCCTCGTCTCCCGCCTTTTGATCATGCCCCTGCGATACGATGATTTCCCGCGCCAACGTCGCAGTCATCAGGCAATGCCGGGACAAGCCGTCCATGGAGAAGCCAGGAACTTGCGGGTCGATATGCTCTCCAAAGATGTGAACCCAGAGAACCAGGGCCTTGACGGTCTCAAATCCCAGAAAACCGACCGCTTCCACCGGATGCACCACCTGATGCTGAAGCCCGAAAAAGGCGGAGTTAACCAACTGGAGAACCTTGGCAGTCATGGACGGATCCTGAGCGATCAAGCGGCCGATCACCTCCGATGAGCTCCTCGAGTTTTCCAACTGGGTGTTCAGCTGCGCATACACCTTCGGCAGACTGGGAAGGGTCGTCAGCCCTGAAACCATGGCCTTTAACGCTTCATTCTCAAGCCGCGCGTCAATGCTGATAACCCGCTTGATGCAGCTGATCAGCACCTCGGCATCGCACGGTTTGGACAGAAACTGATGCGCAGTGGTGGTGCACTGCATGATCAATTCTTTGTCGGCATAGCCGGACAGAATGAACCGGGCGGTGCGCGGGTGAAGCCTCATCATCTCCTGGAGCAACTGCGCGCCGTTCATGCCCGGCATGCGCATGTCGGAAACAATCACCTCGAACGATTGAGTGGCAGCCAGCGCCAGCGCCTCAGCCCCGCTGTTGGCAAATACCATCTCCCATTCCTGCCGCATGGGGCGCAGCATCCGCTGAAGCCCGGACAGAACCATTTGCTCATCGTCGACGAACAGAATTCGCGTTTTCATGCAGCTCGAGTGTTGTTAGTGGCGTTCACCTGCGGGCGCAGGGGGAGCTGGACCTTGAAGGTGGTTCCAACACCCACTGTGCTTTCAAAAGAGATTCGACCGCCGTGCTTCTCGGACACCACGGCGTGGACAATGAATAGACCCTGGCCAGTGCCCTTGCCCACCTCCTTGGTGGTGAAGAAGGGATCGAAGATCCGGTCCTTGATGGCGGCTGGAATCCCCATGCCGGTGTCCTGGATCTGTATCTCCACCCAGCCGTCGACCAAGAACGTCCGAACAGTAATCTTTCCCTTCCCTCCGGACTTGACGGCTGGAGTCTCGGCGATCGCATGCGCCGCGTTTACCACCAAGTTCAAAACCACCTGGTTGAAGTCCCCCGGAAAGCACGGGACGGGCGGGAGGTCGGAGCCAAGCTCCAGAACCAGGTCGGCCACATACTTCCACTCGTTGCGCGCCACGGTCAGCGTGCTCTCAATGGATCGATTGAGGTCGATGGGTTTTCGCTCGTCCACACTGGGATGCGAAAACTCCTTCATCGCCCGGACTATCTTCGCCACGCGATCCGTGCCGTCGAGGGACTGGTTGATGGCCTTGGGAATCTCCCCCATGAGATACGTCAAGTCAGCCTGCTCAACCGCCGTGCGCGCCGCATCCAGCTCGGACGCCGAAATTGATCCGCCCGCAGCTGCCTCCTGAAGCATCCGCTCCAGACAGGCGACCACGCTGCCCAGATCCGAAAACCCGTCCTTGAGAAACCGCAGGTTGTCGCCAATGAACTGAGTGGGCGTGTTGATCTCGTGGGCGATCCCAGCAGCGAGCTGGCCGATCGATTCCATCTTCTGGGCCTGACGAAGCTGGCCCTCGAGCAGCCGATGGTCGGTCATGTCGATTCCCAGGACGATAAAGTTCAAACCCGCCGCGTCGTTCTGCCGCGACGGAGAGAGGATGAGCTGCAGGCACCCGTCCTTGCCGTTCGGTTTCTCAAAGGCCACGTTCGCCAGCTCGATGGGATGGCTGTGGGCAAAGCAATCAATCACCGCCTGCCGCAGTAGGTTCCACTTCCATTTGATGGGGGCGTCGAAAAAGTGCTTCCCTACCACTTCTGAGGCCTTGATCGCGAACAAGTGCTCCGCAGCGGGGTTCCACCGCACCACCTGACCGCGAGTGTCCACCACAATGACCACCGCCGGCAATGAGGCCAGCAGCAGCTCCGTCTCGTCGCGGGACCGACGCAACAGCTCCTCCGCCTCCCTTCGCGCGGTGATATCCCGCAGGAACGCGCTGAAACAGAATCCCTCCCCCACCTGGATCGGACTGATGCTCAGCTCGACCGGAAACTCTTTTCCATCGCGTCGCAAGGCGGAAATTTCGATCGTCCGGCTGAGGACCGGCCCCACTCCCGACTGAAGAAATCTGTCCAACCCTTTCTGATGCGCCTCGCGGTAACGCACGGGAACGATGGTGTCAGCCAGGATGGCACCAATCACCTCGGCACGCGGCCAGCCAAAGATGACCTCAGCTTGGCGGTTCCACTGCACAATTCTGCCCTGCGAATCCATGAGCACAAAGGCGTCCTGAGCCGACTCGACGATTACCCGATTTCGCTCCTCGCTGGCACGCAGCTCGGCAGCCTGCCGTCTCAGGGGCCTAGTGACCGCATGCGCCGCGTAGGCGGCAAAGGAGGCGCTGAGCAGCACCGCTGCGGAAGTCGCCAGTCGGCCCGGAAAAAACATCAGAACGCCCCAGACCACCACAACGCCCATCAGCGAGAGAATCCCGAGCCGCCGCCATTCTGCACTCCAGTGAAAATCGGCTGACGGTGGCAACGTCGCACCTGGACTAGAATTCGAACCCGTCACCGGGACGGCCTCCACCTGTCCAAATCCTTCCCGGATCCGAGCTGAGTCCTTGTTCATCGTCTTCATGCGAAAGAAGCAACACCTACGAATCCAGAAGCGGAAGACACCCCACCTGTACAGCCAATCCGATGTCATCCGATCCAAGGCTGGACCTTCCCTCCACCCGCTTCGGCCCTCGGTCCACCAGAGGAGCCACCGTTCACCAATGTAAACCTTACTCCAGCAGATCTTGGGCCCTCCGCGGGCCCGCCGACAGGGAAACGCAGCTCGCGCCTCCTTCTCCGCAAGTGGCTGAGGCGCAACCCATGGATCGGCCTCCTTCTCGGAGCTCGGGCAAAAGGCCAGCAGACCGGCGCTACTCGTTGCACGAAACGAGACAGCCTCGCACCAGAGCCGGACACGTCGCTCGGTCTCGGTTGCCGGCCGGCTCCGCCCCCGTCACGGCCAAGGCCGGGATCCAGCGGATTATTCCTCTCTTTTCGATTTATATCTCCCCTACCCTGTGGCAAATAGGCAGGGACTTATGGAATACGAAGCAGTCATCGGGCTCGAAACTCATGTGCAACTGCGCACGCGCTCCAAGATGTGGTGTGGCTGCGCCAATGCTTACGGAGCCGATCCGAACACCCAGGTGTGCCCAGTGTGCCTCGGTCTGCCGGGGGTCCTCCCCGTCGCCAATGAGGAAGCGCTCGAACTGACCGTGCTCACCGGCTTCCTTTTGAACTGCGAGATCCCCCGCTTCGCCAAGTTCGATCGGAAGAACTATTTTTACCCGGATTCGGCCAAGAACTACCAGGTGACTCAATACGACAAACCGTCCACCCAGAACGGTCACGTCGACTTCGAGTTCCAGGGAAAGGTCGCCCGTGTGCGCATCACGCGCGCTCACCTGGAGGAGGATGTCGGCAAGAGCACCCACTTCGACCGCCACAGCGGCGTCGACTTCAACCGCGGGGGAGTGCCCCTGCTAGAGATCGTCTCCGAACCGGATATCACCAGCGCGGATATGGCCTACGAGTACCTGAACGCGCTCAAGGACATTCTCACCTATGGCCAGATCTCCGACTGCGACATGGAAAAGGGCATGGTCCGATGCGATGTCAATATCAGCGTCCGTCCCAAGGGCGAAACGAAGCTGGGAGCCAAAATCGAGATCAAGAACATGAACAGCTTCTCGGGCGTCCGTCGCGCCCTGGAGTATGAGATCCCACGTCAAATCGAGGTGGTCAGCCAGGGCGGCAGGCTTCGTCAGGAAACGCGCCGCTGGGATGACGTGGCGGGAATCACCGAACCCATGCGGAGCAAGGAGGATGCTCACGACTATCGCTACTTTCCCGAGCCCGACCTAATGCCGTTCACTCCCGATGAAGCCTGGATCCAGAAGGTCAAAGCCCGAGCCGTGGAACTCCCTCTGAGCCGAAAACTACGCTTCATTTCCCAATTCCAACTGCCGCCCTCCGACGCTGAGGTCTTTAAGAACGACGTCCCGCTGGGCGACTACTTCGCCCGAGCCGCCACGGGAGCGAAAAATCCGAAAGGGGTTGCCAACTGGGTAATCAATAATCTGCGGGCCAAACTCGCCGAGCATCAACAGACCCTCGGCGACCTGCGCTTCAAGCCGGAGCATCTCGTGGAACTGGTGGAACTGGTCGATTCCGGAAAGATTAGCAGCAAAATCGCCCAGGATGTGTTTGCCGACATGCATGCCACCGGCACCGCTCCCGCCGCCATCGTGGACCAGAAAGGACTCGCCCAGGTCAGCGATTCCGGAGCCATCGAAAAAATCTGCGATGAAGTCATCGGAGCCAACCCCAAGAGTGTGGAAGATTTCAAGGCCGGAAAGGGTGCCGCGCTCAACTTCCTGAAAGGTCAGGTCATGAAAATTAGCAAGGGCAAGGCCAACCCCGCGCTCGCCGGAGAGATCCTCGAGAAGAAGCTCAAGGCCGCTTCCTGAGAGAATCGTTCCCACGTGCCCGACTCGACTCACAGCTCGAAGGTCCCGAACCGCCTGGTAGACTTCCTGCAGTCGCTCACCAGCGAGGGAAAAGTGGCGGTCGGTTCCGGATCCCCGCCTCCTCTCGATGAGGCCGCGCTCGAGTTCTTGTGTCACTGCGAGGAAATCGCCCGTGCCGACCTGATTGGAGAAGCTCCCCCCCTCTCGCTGGAGGTGGCAGCCTGGGCTAGCTCAGTGATTTACCACGCCTGCCAATTCGTCGTCTGCCGCGACATCGGGGAACCTGCGATCGTGGCAGCCCTGAAGTCGCCCTGTCCCGAGGCACGGACGGCTTCAGCCGATTGGTCAGCAGACATTGTTTTCCGCTATCTCCCCGACGTCCATAAGCTCGCGCAGCATCTCAGCCGCAACGATCCCCTGGTGCGTGAAATCCGTTTCCTCGCGGTGAGCTGGCCGCTGTCTTCCGTAGGCACTCCGGAAGTGTCCGGCACCGATCTGGATCTGGATCCGTTCTGGGAACATCCAGCGCTCCGTCAGCTCTACCTGGATCGAATACTTCAAAAGTCCGACTTTGGCCGCCTGGGTGATGCCCGGGTCAATGACGGGATTCGAACCGCCCTGGGTGCTCATCCCGAACTCGCCCCCGAGTTCGCCAAACGTTTGGGGCTGTAACCCGGACCGACCCTGAGGAGTTCGGATTCACACTGCGGAGCTCGCCCGCTGGGGATGTTTGGCCAGGGTGCGCAAGGCGGTCGCCAAGGCGACTAAGATCAACATGCCCCCGACACAAAAGGAAGCCCCCGGAAGATAGACCGGCGCCCGATCTCCAATAAAGAAGCCGAACAGACTGGTAGCCATGATCGGTGCGATGAACCCAGCCACGCTCCCCAAGGCCGCCAAGGCGCCTTGCACCGCTCCCTGCTCATTCGACGGAACATTGCGTGAAATAATTCCCTGCGACGCAGGGCCGGCAATCCCACCCAAGGAGCCTATCACCAGGATGACATAGATCATCCAGCCTTGGGTGGCGAAACAGTAGCCGAACATCGACAGTGCTCCGAGCATCAGGCCGATGGTCAGGGAACGCACCTCGCCGAGCAATGGTATCAAACGACGGGCCAGTCCTCCCTGGACAATCGCTGCCATCAGACCCACCACTGCCAGAGAGGCTCCCACTTGTGCGGTCGTCCAGTGATAGCGATGACTGGTGTACAGAACCCAGGTCGCATGCAGCGAATATTGGGAAAGGTTCAACAGAAAGGCGCACATCGACATACCTTGAACGATCGGAAAGCGCCCCAGAGCCCTCAATGAACCTATCGGATTCGACCGTCCCCAGGTGAAGCGCCGGCGATTCTCCGGAGCCAAGGACTCCGGCAAGACAAAGAATCCATAAAGCCAGTTGGCCAAACTGAGGGCCGAAGCCACAAAGAATGGCAACCTTAGGTCATGGTCACCCAACATCCCCCCCAACGCAGGGCCGGCTATAAACCCCAAGCCAAACGCCGCTCCCACAATCCCGAAATTGGCGGCGCGCTTCTCCGGCGGGCTGATATCGGCAATATAGGCGGTGGCTGCGCTGATATTGGCGCTGGTAATTCCCGCGATCACACGTCCTACGAAGAACCACGCCAGACTCGGAGCCAAGGCCAGCAGCAGATAATCCAATCCGGAGCCCAGCAGGGAAATCAGGATCACCGGGCGCCGCCCCACCTGATCCGACAGGCTTCCCAGAATGGGAGCGCAGATGAACTGCATCAAGGAGTAGATCGCGGCCAACAAGCCGAACAGGCTGGCGGCGGCCGGAACATTGTTCGAGAAGAAGCTCTCCACCAGCTTGGGTAGGATGGGAATGATCAATCCGATCCCGAGAATATCCAGGAACAGCGTCAGAAAAATGAACCGCAAAGCAGGCTGGCGTGCGCGCATCAGGGCGAACGCTGCCACGCGCTCGGCCAGCCGTCGAGCGCACGTTGCAAAGGCCTGGTCGCGAGCCTATGGAGTGCGGCAGCCCTCTCTTCCCCTTTACCCCCAAAAATCCGGACTAGACCAGTGAGGTGACACGGGAGTTCATCACTTGAGGTTGAGGCCCCGGACCCAAGGGGTTCGCAGAGATAAGCCGGGGGTGCTGGCACCCCCGGTGGCTCTCCACGCTAGGGACCGTTCTTGCCTTTCCAGTTCGCAAAACGGGTTCTTTTTCGCGTCATTTTGCGTCCTTCGCGGTCAACAAACTCCCGTTTGTAGGCCGATCCCTGAGGTCACTCCATTCGCCGGCGGGTGGAAGGAACTGAGTGATGAGTTGCCGAAGGGGAATCGTCCGGGGACGGACGACGCTACAAAGAGGGGGGCGATTACGATTACGAGGGTGCGGGAACACGGGAGAGCTCTGACGCTCCCAACTCGTCACTCGTCACTCATCACTCGTCACTCGTCACTCGTCACTCGTCACTCGTCACTCGTCACTCATCACTCACCACTCACCCCTGCCCCACGAAACGACACTCCCTGCAGACCACCAGCACATGGCGGTCGCAGGGAGCTGAACCGTTCGAACGGAAGAGGTGCGCCTCTTAGCGCTCACCGGAGAACCCAGTGTTCAGTTCGAGCTTCCGCTTGTAGGCGACAACGGGGTCTCCTGCGGCTGCACGCTGTTCTGATTTGCCGCGACAAACTGATTGCCGGAATCCCCAGTGTTGCCCGTATTCGACTTCAGGCTGTCAAACTGCTGGGCCAAGGACTGCTTGGCTTCCGGAGCCAACGGCGCCACACCACTCGATCCCGGGTTGTACTCTCCTGCACCATTAAATGAGAAAACCTGACCACCCTTGGAGAAGCTCCCCTGGCCTTCGGTAAACCGAACGGTCGATTGAGTCACCCCCCCCTGAACGCTTCGTCCGGCATTGTCTGCCAGATTGTCCAAAGCCCGATTAGAGACCTGAAAGCGGCCTTTGGTCGTACTCACCTCACCGTCAGGCAGCGTGATGGCAAAGGTAGAACCGCCAGACTGCTTCTTCACGTCGCCAAGGATCTCCCCCTTTTGCAGCACCAACCTCGTTTCGGTCACAGTGGTTGATCCAGCATCCACTCGCTGAAGTGCCGCGATCTGAAGGGTCGAACTTTCTGTCACCCGCAACGCGCCGACTCCCTTCCCAAGGAATAGATCCACGGAGGAGCCGGGCGATGTATTGATGACAGCACCTTCGGGGATGATCACTCCAGACTTGATCTCGATCACCGGTCCGCCTGCCACCTGATAAGTTGCCGTCCCTGTCACGTTTTGAACCTCGGCACCTTGCTTACTAGCATTTTGCTCCGCTGCCTCGTTCTCGTTATTATTCTCCACAACGACTCCGCCGGCGACTACCGCGCCTCCCACGACAGCCTGCGCGGGGTGAGTGGACAGCACCGTCATCAAGCCAACAGCAACGGACCAAGTGGTGAGGAAGGGAATACTACGACTTAGTGATTTCATACAAAGGTTAACAGATGGGTTTTTACAACATTCTCCTGCCTTGATATCGGCACACGTATGAAACTCTGAACTAGAAAAGTGTCGCGCCGATTCGCTGATGGTTTCCTTGAAGGTGGAGCGGGATGAGTTGAGGTGGTCCGTTCATATCTTCGCTCATCCGTGCGGTCCGAGAAATCCGTGGTTTCCTTCCGTTGTTCTAGGTCCATCCCTCAAAAAAGCAGAATCCCCGCAAGCCGTTGTGTATCGGCCGCGGGGATTCGCAGGGGCTCGCGCCCCGTAAAGAGGTCTCTTCGACTTAAATTAGTTCGAGGCGCCGGTGGTGGGCGACAGGATGGTTTCCTGCGGCTGCACCACGGTCTGGTCGACCTTCGCAAATTGCGTCGAGTTGTTGGAGGGGTTGTTTTCCGAACCGGACTCCGGACTCTTGGCTTCGATCGCCTTGAACTCGGCAGTTAGCGTCTGGCGGGTTTCGGCCGACAGCGGTGCGACGCTGTTGGCGGCAGGGCTGTATTCGCTGGGACCCTTGAACTGGAACACACTGCCATCTTTGACAAACTGACCTTCGCCGCTCACAAAGCGAATGGTGGACTGAGTCGAGCCTCCGAGTTTGGCGTTCGGATTTTCGGTCAAGTTCTCCACCGCGCGGTTGGCGATCTGGAAGCGGCTTTGCTTCAGATCCACCACGCCGTCCGGCAAGGTAATCTGATAAGTGGAACCCGAACTCTGCTTGCTGACCTGGCCAAGGCACTCGCCCTTCTGCAGCTCCAGGTGGGTATCGGTGATCACGTCGGCGCCCGTCCCAGTCTCTTGAAAGACCGCGATCTTGAGCGCGGAATCTTCGGCCAACCGGAGAACGCCCGTGTTTCGACCGAGAAAGAGATCGACCGATGAGCCAGGCGCCGTAGTGATCACAGCACCCTCGGGAATGGTGTCGCCCGCTTTGATCTCGGTGACAGGGCCTCCAGCCACCTGATAGGTCGCGGTGCCATTCACGCTTTGAACTTCAGCGTTCTTTTTCTTGGTTTCGGCTTGGGATTCGGTGAGTCCTACGACGGCGATCAGGGCCGATATGGCGAGCCAGGCAGTCGTGAAGGGAACGATACGGCTTAGTGTTTTCATACAAATTGCAACTGGTCAAAAAGACAACTCTCTCTCCCTTCATCCATCGGCACTTCGTATCAAAACTTTACTCGTTGGCTCGATCAAACAACGCAACTACCTGGCGCGTGGCGCGAAAGTTTGCGTCCCTCACCAAAACTGTCTCGGAAGCGGACAAAACTGAGGGATTACGATTGTTCAGAGCCCATTTCAACTGGCACCGGGCAGAGAGCTGGCACGCCCTGCGGGGTGCTCCGAAATAGGAACGCCCCGTCCGGGGATCTGCGGGAACCCCGACACCTGGCCCCTGGCGCCGAGCCCCCTACCACCTCGTAAACAATTCCCGTATTGCCCAGCGTGTCGAGTCCCTGCACGATGCCTCCATCCTATGACGCTGCCATTCTATTCGACTTTGGCCTTCACCACCGTCCTCCTGGCTTCAACGAGCGCCTATGGCGCTCAGCTTCCCTCCGCCTCACCATCGCGAGTGGGCTTCAATGCCACTCGGCTCGAAGTGACGCACGCCACCGTGAAACGGTTTGTGGAGGAAGCGAAGCATGTCGGCATCATTACTCTGCTGGCACGCGACGGCAAAATCGCCGACGTGGAGGCGTATGGTTACCGCGACCTGGAACAGAAACTGCCGATGCAGCGCGATACCATCTGCCGGATCTATTCCATGTCGAAGATCATCACGAGCGTCGCGGTGCTCGTCCTGTTCGAGGAGGGAAGGTTTAGCCTCGATGATCCGATCGCAAACTATCTTCCTGAACTCAAAGGCCTGCAGGTGGCGGCCGGGGGAACCCCCGAAAGCCCTAAGCTCGTCGCGCCGAAGCGGCCCATCACCATCAAGCACCTGCTCACCCATACCAGTGGTTTGGTCTATGATTTTGATGCCAACGATCCGCTTCAGGGAAGTTACAAGCGGGCCGACTTGTGGAGTGGTTCTAGCCTGAAGGAGTTTATTGCCAAGGTTGGCAAGCTGGCGCTCAAACACCATCCCGGGGATCAGTACAGCTACGGAATCAACACCGACGTCTTGGGTGCTCTCATCGAGCGCGTTTCCGGCCTGAGCTTTGGCACGTTTCTGGAAAAGAGGATCTTCACGCCGCTGGGAATGCAGGATACAGGATTCGATGTTCCGATCGAAAAACGGGCACGCCTCGCCAAAACCTACCAGAACAAGCCCGGAGGCGGATTCGAGGAAGCAGAACCCATTCTTTCCACTTGGCCCGAGCCGGGCCGCGGCATCGAAAGCGGCGGGGCGGGAATCTTCAGCACGGTCGATGATTATGCTCGATTTGCCCAGATGCTCTGCAACGGAGGCACCCTCGAGGGCCATCGGATCCTCGGCCGTAAGACCGTCGAACTGATGACCGCGAATCACCTAACCCTACTTCCCGATGCAGCGCAAATCTCCACCCGCGAGAAGGGATTCGGACTCGGGGTTGAAGTCAGCCTGGATCCTGGCCGAGGGGCGGTCCCGACCAGTCCCGGGCAGTTCGGGTGGTATGGAGCTGCGACCACCTACTGCCAGATCGATCCCCACGAGAAGCTGGTAGCCATCGCCTTCGCTCAGCACTTGCCCTTCAACCAGCACGGTTTCTTCGCCAAGTGGGCAACCGGTTATTACCAGGCGCTTAAATGAGACTGATCCCCAATCCAGTCATCCTTACCTCCAAAAAGATACAAAGGAGAGGCACTGAGCCATACCGCTGGTTCTCACCGGGTTGCTAGGGAGCCCGACCCCGCAGAGTGCTGAGAAATGAGCCCGGAGCGAGTTATGAGTTACCAAAGGAGAATCGTCCTGGTAACGAACGACGCTACGGTCAACTCGTCACTCGTCACTCGTCACTCGTCACTCGTCACTCTGCACTCTGCACTCTGCACTCTGCGCTCTGCACTCTGCACTCTGCACTCGTCACTCCCCCCGGTCCTACCGCACGTCACATCGGCCGTGAAGCCCTGGAACGCCAGGCCAGCAAAGTGACGGCGAGACCGCCAAGAAGCAGACTCGACGGCTCTGGTATCGCCGCCGGCGATCCCACATCCCCGTTCTCAGCAGCGATAAACGCCCCGTTGATACCGGCCACGCTCAACCCGCCGAAGGACTTGGTTAGCGGATCAAAACCAAAGCTCACACCGGCCTGAGCAGCACCAAACTTGACGCTATCCACGAGGACCCCCTTCGAATCCCAAACATTGACGGCATCCCCCCCGGAACTCAGACCCAGACCACTGCCGGTATAGGTCACCACTTTGGCAGTGGCCGGGAGAAGATTCCCCCACCAAGTCCGAAACTCCTGCGCGGTCATGGTTTCCACAAAGACAATCGATTCCCCCGGTTGAATCGCCAAGCTCGAGCCAAGGCTAGCGCCGTTGGCGATCGTCGCGCTGCTGTCGTCGAAAGTATATCCGTCAAGGCTCACCGCCTCGTTCCCGAAGTTGGTCATTTCCCACCAGTCCGCATGCAGCCCGCCCGCCTCGGAAGACTCCACCTCAGTGATCTTCAGCTGAGCATGGGCGGGGGCCGCAACGATAGCCGACAACAGAAAAGCGATGGCACGTAAATTCATGAGATGGTTTTCGTTAGTTCAAAGGTTTAGGCAAACTCAGACTGCCTCCTAGTTAGAGAAGAACCGTTGGGATCCGGTGGCGTAAAGATGACAATTGCGTAAACTCGCCGACGAGGTCCTAAAAGTGAGGACTGCCGGATTATGGCGAATGAAAAGGAAAATCATCCCAGCGTTCCCCCAAGGCCTGGGCCTTTGTCCCCCGGGATGGACAACCGCTCGCAGACCCGCTAACCCTCATCAGGCATGCATCATTCGCTGAATCCGAACCGGCCATCCACGCCACCCCGCCTCCGCGACGGCCGCACTCACAACTCGGCCCACCTGGAACTCAGCGTCCTGGCCCTAGCCCTAATCCTATTCCTCGTCCGAACGGCGTCCGCCGGCCAACTCCCCGGCACGTTCAGCGGACGTGCGATCGTGGATTCCGTTTATCTGCAGGAGGTGGGACAGTCGTTTCCCACTCCATTCCCCCTGATCTCAGTAGCGGTCCTCGATGACCAAGTCTGGGTCGGCCACCAAAACGGCTTGCTGCGGCTGGTGGGAAGCGAGTGGCAATCGCCCACCGGTCAATCCCCAACTCAATCGATCCGTCGATTGAAGACGGCCGGGGGACGGCTTTGGGCCATGACCGACGGGGAGACCTGGGTCTACGACAAAGCCGCCTGGCAACGGTTCGGCCCGATCCCGATCGACGATCTCACCGAGCATCGCGGCGTCGTAGTCGCCGCCCAGGGAGACCGTTTGCTTCGATTGCCGGCCGATGGCGGAAAGCAGTGGCAGCCTCTAGCAGACCAAAAGGCCCCCTTCCCCATCCGCCGGTTGGTCTCCCATCAAGGTTCGTTGGTGCTGGCCGGCCAAGGTCGGCTGACGCACTTCAACCGAGGCCGATTTGGGGGATTGGACACCTACGGCTTTCCTTCCGATCAAGCCTGGGACTGGGGAACGCTCATCAACCCCAACGTGAGGGATCTAGTCGGGGCTCTCGGTTCGCTCTGGATGGGCACCGACCGAGGACTCGAACGGCTACGCGGCATGACCCTGGATTCCATCACGGGCGCCGAGGGCCTGCCCATTGAACCGATCACCTGCCTCGCCGCCGGAAACTTCCAAGATCTTTGGTTAGGCACTCCTCATGGGCTGATACGTCATCACTCAGGAGACTTTAGCTACTACGCTGGGAAGCGATGGCTTCCCGGGAACGAGGTTCGAGCCATCGTCCTTGCCAGCAACACCGTGTATTGCGCGACCGACGGCGGACTGGGGATCCTCCGACTAGAGCCTTACACCCTCGCGAAAAAGGCAGACTACTACGAGCAGGTCTTGGAAGCCTGGGGCATGAAACGTCTGGGCTTCACCCACAAACTGGAATGGGATGAATCCTCGGGCACCTGGTTGCGTGAAGTGAGCGACAACGACGGTGGTTACAGCGGCGACTACCTCGCCGCGCAGAGCTACCGCTGGGCCGTCACCCGCGACCCGGCGGCGCGGCGCGAAGCCACCAACACGTTCCACGCGCTGCGATGGCTCGAGCACATGACCGGAGTGCCGGGGCTACCCGCCCGGGCTGTCTGGGCCAAAGGCGAGCCAGGCCATAAGTCAGCCGTTGGGTCCGGGGGATATCCTGCCGAGTGGCATGATACCCGCGACGGAGCGTTCGAATGGAAGGGCGACACCTCCAGCGACGAGATTTGTTCCCACTTTTACAGTATCGGACTCTTCCTGGAGCTGGCGGCTGAAGGGGTGGAGATCGACCAGGCGAAGCGCCACCTCGGCCGACTGGCCAAGCATCTCATCGATCACCAATGGAAGCTGGTCGATTCGGACGGCAAACCCACACGCTGGGGACGCTGGGATCCCGAATACTTCAAGACGGACGAAGGAAGGTTTGACCGCGGCCTGCAAGCGCTCGAAGTGTTGTCCTTCATGAAGGCGGCCGCCCACTACACCGGGGATGCGGCGTTCGCCAGTGCCTACCAACAGCTCGTCCAACTGGGCTATCCGGACTACACCCTCCGACAACGCAGCACTTTTCCACCAGAGGATATGGCTCACTTCGAGGATCAACTGGCCTTCTGGTGTTGGTGGAATCTCCTCCGCTTCGAGGAGGATCCGGATTTAAAATCGCTTTACCAACGAGGCTACGAAAGAAGTTTCGAGACGGTGCGCGTGGAACAAAACCCGTGGTACAACTTTGTCTACATCGCCTTGACTGGAAATGTGGGCGAGGAGGAACCCGCTGTTGCGCACCTCCGAGAATGGCCACTGGATCTGCGTCTCTGGAGCTTCCGCAACTCCCATCGAGCGGATGTGAGGACCCCCGCCGGCTATCGCACCTACAAAGGGGGAATTCGGGCCTTCTCACCGCGGGAGAGGGAACCCATGCGGTGGGATGCCTGGACCCTGCAACTCGACGGCGGAGCCGACGGTAAGCAAGCCATCGAGTGCGGATCCTGGCTGTTAGCCTACTGGATGGGCCGCTACCATGGACTGATCTCCCCGCCAGCCTCCAGTAACCCAAACCACGTCCGGGCCCGCCCCGACGAGATTCCCACGGGCGGAGCCCAGTCCTACCAAGGCCCCTCCAGACCCGCCTTGCCTTGAAACCGAGCTAATGAGAAGTAGCGACGTGACCTAATAGTTACCTAAACTTACTTGTCATTGCACTCCGGTTAGAGCATAAAGTCGGACTAGGCGGGAGAAGCGAAATGATTCCCAGACTGGGATTCAGCGGGTTTCTCCTGCCGTTTGAACCCTGGGTTCTCAGCTGGCAGTCCGGGCTTCCCGGAAGCGTGCCGGGTGAATGAACCCAAGGGATTGTGTACGAAAATATTCCTTCGGTCCCATCGGACACGAAGGCAGAAACTAAGTAAGATGGTATCAATGACAAAAAATTCTTCTACTTCGGTCCTAGTGGAAGAGAAGGCCCGGGCGACTGCCAGACCGGCAGCCCCCCGGGTCTCGCCTCCACCTAGAGGCGCTCGGTATCGAGGACGTCCATCGCCTTGGAACGTTCGCAGCGTGCTCTTTATCGTGGCTGTGATCGGGCTCATGGCGGTGGTTGTCTGGGGTTTGAATCAGTTACGTGGCGGATCGATGAAGCTCCAGTCCTCGCCCGCCCAGTTACTCGATCTCCACTAGATCGTAGCCGTCGCCAAAACGCGATCGCGTTAACCATTGTCGGAAACAGAACAGGCCAGGAATCACTTCCTGGCCTGTTTTTTTGGTCTCATAGACCTAGTTCCCGATCACTCTGAAAAATTGCTGCCCGCCCTCCGCCGACACGCGAATCGGACTTCGGTCGCCCCCCGGAACATCGATCCATGGGCCTCCAGGGTCGAATGCTGACTGGAGTTTGCCGCCCCGAAACAAAAGATCGAAACCAGATCCGGTTGGATGGATGCGCACATCGAGAAGCGAGGCATAGGGTCCGAAATTGCGAAGGTTGGCCGCCACGTAATGGTTAGGTTTCCCCTTGCCATAGCCACCGTTGTGGTCGGTAGTGCACATCCATCCAATGATGGCATCGTTTGGGATGTTGGGCATGTCACGCCCCTCCCCGTCGATCAGCTGCCAGGTGTTCCCGAAGAGCGACCAATAGCCCGTAACCTTCGTACCTACGCGGACCAGACGCAACCAAGGATTCTGGTCAGGACGAGTGTTGGAGAGTGCTTCGCCCGCGGAGTTGATAAAACGAGTATAGGTTCCAAACTTTCCAACAAAACCGTTGGTATCAGGGGTGGTGAACTCGGGTCCTCCGCTGTTTCCCTGATCGTCTCCTACCTGATCCCGCCACGTGTTCAGCGCCCGCTTGTTCCCATTTGCCGAGCCGAAGGTGTAGGTCACGGCAGAATACCGAGGCACGCGGGTCGCCAGATCGGTGTTCGGCTCAATGGGGGTTCCGTCCACGTTGACCGCCGCGTAGAGGCCGGCCGCCACGGTCAACCCCCCATTTCCCCAGCCGGCCAGGCTGTCTGTCTTGTCATACCGCGTACACTCCACGGCCCAGTCAAAGTCGCCCGAGATCGGCTTGTAGACAAAGTGGTTCCGATCCGCGAAGGAATTATTGTAGCCCCCTCCGATGTAGTCGATTTCTACCTGATCGCCCGACGCAAGAAAGGTAGAGGAGCCAATGATAGCGGGATCATCACCGACCTGAGGACGCTGCTTCGGATCCACAAAGACACCCTCATCATCAGCCTGCCAGCCGTCAACGGTCACCGTGACGGCCTGACTGCCCACCATCACGTTCCCGCCCAGGTCCCGAACCCCCGTGGCAGTGACGGTAAAACTGTCACTGGCAAGATCGGCCACGTCCAAGTACACCGAATCGCCGTTGATCCCCACCACGGCTTTGGTGACGGTGCCCTGGCTGAGGCTGAAGTTGGAGGCGATGACAGAGGCTCCGAGGATCTGCTCGGAGAACTTGATGCCCACGCGCTTTTTGTCCCAGGTGCCGCCGGACAAAAGCGTGGGAGCCTGAGTGTCGCCGGTGGCCACATAGTCCCCATAATCGCTAAACACAGCCTGACCGGGCAGCTCACCGTTGTTGCCCACAAAGAATCCAACATACATCTGCCCAGGCATGTCGACGCTATACTTGGAGAACACCAAGGCCCACGAATGCGCACTGTCCCGCACAAAAGCATGAAAACTCTGCCCCGTCCTTTTCAACCGCAGCCATTGGTCGCGGTTCGCGAGAACGGCGTTCAGACCGCTAATCGCTCCCTGCTGGTCGTAGGGGGTCGGGGTCTTCCCGTCCCAATCGAGCACGATCCGATTCCTGAAGGCCACGGTATCATCGGAGGCAACTAGCTTTACCAGTCGGCTGACTGGTTCGAGTGTGTGGCGCGCCATCAAACCTCCGCGGCTTCCCTCATCCAGTTGCTGCAACCGGATCACCTTGTCAAAATCGCCATTCACCTGCTGGTAAACGAATTGAATATCATCCCCATTGCGGTTGGCAGCACGAATCCCCCCGCTCCGCCGAATCCCGAATACTTGGCCGCCCGACGTGTAGCCATCGCCAACTCCATTGGTGCCAATGGTGCCCATGCTGTAGTTGGTAAAGCCCACCCCGCTGAGAGTCACTGGAACAATCGAGTTGCCGGCCAGGTCCGTGATCCCGGCACGGACATTCAGCCGGTAATCGTTACCCAGGCCAGTGACCCGAAGAACCACAGTCCTCCCGTCGGACTGGAGCTCGGCCAAGCCGATCGTTCCCCCGATGAAAGTGTAGTTAGAAGCCCTGCCTGCGGTTGCGCTCATCAACTCGTTGAAGCGGATTGCGATATTCTGTCCTATGGCCCCGTGGGAGGCGACCAAGGGAGCAACCACGTCCTGGTTCACCCTCAGAATCGCGCTCCGGGTTACCGCCACGCCGGACAGCAGGTACTTCACCGAGATGGTCTTGCCATTGTCAGCGAGGCTCAATCGTTCGGTGGTGTAACTCGCACGAGTGGCCCCGGGAATATCTACCCCGTTGACTTGCCACTGAAAGCTGAGCTTGTCAGCCGGGGCACCGGTAACCGCTGCTTCCACAGGTCCAAAGGTGACAGTGGTGTCCTGCAACGCGACCACATTGGACGGAACTTGGGTCGGTTCGATCGTGACGTTCACATAGGGCGCGACCGCCTCAAGCTCAGCCACGGAGAGGACCACGTTGGCTTCCGCCTGACGCTCGATGCGAATCGACTTACCCACGACCACCGGGTCGAGGTTGAAGGCAAGCGGGTTCGGCGTCGGCGAAGGTATGCCTTGCTGAAAACGCCAAAGAACAGCTCCAACCTCATCGCGAACGGTAATAAGCACATCGGTGTTCCGCTCATCACAGCAATCGGTGCGTCGCCAAAAGACGATCCGACCGATCGCGGTTGGCGCCGGAAGATCCACCTGAAGGTAAGGATTGGGTTCGGCGCGGCTGTGCATGAGCGTGCCGGCGCTCAGCTCGCCATTGGCATCGCCGTCAATGGCACGCTCCGGAACGCCTCCGAAATCCACGCTCGAGGAAGAAGCGATGCCACCGCGAGCCAGATTGATCTCATAAAAACCAACGTTGCCGCTGAGGTTGGCGGCCGCGGCCATTTCATTGCCTGCCACATCCTTGACCGAGTCGATGCGAACTGAGTAGTCAGTGTTCATCGGGGGCCCGGAAAGGCTGAGAACCACATTACTGCCGTAAGTCCCCCCCGCATCAGAGTAGGTTCGCAGGAGGCGGGCGGATTGGACCGTCACCCCTCCCGCGAAAACATAGTTGGCGACGGTCTCAGCGGTCGCAGCATCCACCCACTCGCTGAAGCTGACTCGGGCACTCAATCCGCGGCCACCGAGAAACGAGATACCAGTAACCGCCGGAGGAATGGCGTCCTCGGTAACAGTGAGCATCGCTTCGGTGCTGTCTGTGAACTTACCCGAAAGCAAAAAACGGCAACGATACTTCGCCCCATTGTCAGCCGAGCCAACGATCGGGGTGGTATAGGAGGCGCTGGTAGCACGAGGGATGTCGACTCCGTTACGCTGCCACTGGAAGGTCAGGCGCTCCTGCGGCCCCCCTTCCACCACAGCAGCCACGGGTCCGAAGGTGGCGGTGCCGCTCTCGACCACACTTAGGTCGCCCGGATGAGTCACCACGGTAGCCAGGATTGCCGTGCCGTCGGGCTGAATCGCGCGCAGCTCGGAAACCGCAATCGAAGCCGGGCTGGCCAGCACTCGCTCGACGCGAATTGCCTTGGCATTAACAGCAGAAGGAAGGTTGATCGCGAGCGGCCTCGGAGCATTACCCACCGCCTGATAGCTCCAAACCACAACGTCGCTCGAATCCAAGAGCGTGATCAACAGGTCTCGAGTCTGCTCAGAACAGCAATTGTCCGGCCCCCAATACTCGACACGCCCGATGGGCTGCACAGCCTCAAAATCAACACGCACCCACGGGTTCAACTCATCAAGACTTCGCGTCAGATTGTCGCCCTCACTTTCACCGTCGTTGGCGTATTGGCTCGTCTGATCCCCGGCCGTGCTGGATGCCGATGCAACTGCACCGCTTGCGGCGGCCGCAGCGTTCACCTCCACAAAAGAGTCTTGAGCCCTCCCCGGTGTGGATAGGGAAACCACAATCGCGAGAAAGGCGAAAATCTTTTGAAGAGAACGCCACGTAGAGCCGTCGATTCCGAGGGGAAATTTGGGCATACAACTTCTAGTATAGCACGAACAAGTTACCAACCTGCCGGAGCACAAAATCTCCATCAGGCCGCAACCCCACATCAAGAAGGCTGATAGTGCCTCGAACCTAGCCAAGCAACCCACGCGGGTCAAGTTCGATCGAAACCTGGGATAACGTGGCGTGGACTCTCGACCTCCCCCGAGGCAGAAGGTTAAGCAACGCTGGCAGCGACTTCCTCGATCGCCGAGCCAAGGGCTCCCACCATGCGTCGGACCTGTGCGCGAGTCATGCAATAAGGAGGAAGCAAGACGATCACATTGCCGATCGGACGCGTCAAAACCCCTCGCGCTGCCATGGCTTCACAGACCCGGATTCCTATTCTCTCCCGGAGATCAAATGCCTGACGAGTCGCTGCATCACGCACCAGTTCAACACCAACGACGAGACCCACTTGCCGGATATCTCCCACATTGGGGAGTCGCCACAACCCCCGGAGCTCTTCATTCAGGTGCTGCTGCAAGCGCCAACGCGAACGCCGAGCCGCTGGGGCTTCCAACAGCGACAAACTCTCCAACGCCGCAGCGGCACCGAGCTGGTTACCCGTAAAACTGTGGCCATGAAAAAAAGTCTTAAACTCTTCATAATCCCCCAGAAACGCTTCGTAGACCGGCATCGTGGTCAAGGTGGCGGCCATGGGCAGATAGCCGCCCGTCAACCCTTTCGCCACGGCGAGGTAGTCCGGCGTCACGCCTTCCAACTGGCAGGCGAAGAGTCCGCCCCGAGGTGACGACTTTCCCGGATCGGGTTCGTGGAATCCCGTTCGCCCGAAGCCAGTCATGACCTCGTCCGCCAGGATCGGAGTTCCATAGTGGCGCGCCAACTCGGCCACCCGCGCCAGCCAACCTCGGGGCTGCGGGATCATTCCGGCCGCCCCCTGCATCAGCGGCTCCACCACCAACCCGGCATAGGGCTGCTGCTTGCGCTTGGCGACCTCGAACTTGCGCGCCACCTGATCCACGCATTCCCAATGACAGCGTCGATACTCCCGCGCATCCGCTCGTTCCGGCCGGGCGCGGTTGAAGGGACAGCGGTAGCAGTAGGGAGCCATGACCGAATCCACCGGAAAGAGCAGGCGCTGATACGCCCGGTGGAACAGGTCGATGTGCCCCAGACTCACCGCTCCCACAGTATCGCCATGGTAGGCTCCCTGAAGCGAAAGAAACCGTGGCAGACGGAGGCGGGTCACCCGACGCGCATACTCGTAAGCGAGCTTCAACGCCACCTCCATGGCAGTCGAACCGTCGTCGGAGAAGAAAACCTTGCTGAGCGTCGGTCCCTGCCCCTTGCCAGCGACGACAGCCCCGCGCCCTTTCAACGGTTGGGCGGCACGAACCAGCCGTGCGGCTAATTGCGATGCTGGAATGTTGGCAAACCCCAAGGCGGAGGAATGAGCAATCTTGCCCAGCTGACGCTGAATCGCCCGGTTAATCCGCGGATGCCCGTGTCCGTGCAGATTGGTCCAGATGGAAGAATTGGCATCCAAGTAGGATCGACCGTGAACATCCCGCAACACCGCCCCTTTCCCTGCGGCGATGATGATGGGCTCGCGTTTGGACCAGTCCGCCATCTGGGTAAACGGATGCCACACGTAACGGCGGTCCAATTGAGCGATCGGATGCATTAGCCGAGATTCCAGCTCGCGCGCAGTGTCTTCAGGGTTTCACCCAGCGCGTTAATTTGTTCGAGGGTATGGTCCGCCGTCACCGTGAACCGAAGCCGAGCCTTGCCTCGCGCCACCGTAGGATACCGGATCGCCGGAATCCAAAACCCTGCCTCCAGCAACGACTGCCCCAAGCGCAAGGCATCCGCCTCCCCGCCGACGATGAGAGGCAGGATGGTGCTCTGCGCGGGAGGCAATACCCACCCAGCCTCGATCACTGCCTCCTTAAGTCGGTTCACCTGGCTCCAAGCACGCTGGCGACGCAGCTCCCCTTCCCCGCTCTGCACCAGCTCCACCGCCGCTTGCGCGGCGGCAGCCACCGCGGGGGACGGCGCGGTGGAGAAGATGAAGCTGCGCGCTCGGTTCACCAGCCAATCGATCAGCGCGCTAGATCCGGCAATGTATCCGCCGGAGGCTCCCAGGGCCTTGCCCAGAGTCCCCATCTGAATCTCCGCGCGGCCCGCCAGACCCATCGCTTCCAGCAGCCCACTCCGGCGCTCGCCAAAAAGTCCGGTGGCATGAGCCTCGTCAACCATTAGCCAAGCCCCGTAGCGTTCCTTAAGCTCAACCACATTCCGCAAGGGAGCCAGATCTCCGTCCATCGAAAACACGCTCTCCGTGATGACCAGGATCTGTCCCTCGCCCGGCGCGGGTGCAGGAGATGACCCCGAAGCTCCGGCGGCCCGGCTCTTGGACTCCCGCTCGGCTTGCGCCCAGCGCAGCATCCGCTCCAGGTCTTCCACATCATTATGCTTAAACACCCTCAACGTCGCACCCGAGAGGCGCACGGCGTCGATGATGCACGCATGGACCAATTTATCCGTGATGACAAAGTCGTCTTTACCCACGAGCGCCGGAATGGTTCCCACTGCAGTGGCGTATCCCGACGCAAAGGTAAGCGCCGCCTCCGTCTGCTTGAACGCCGCCAAGGCTTCCTCCAGCTCATGATGTGGGGCCAGGGAGCCACAGACCAACCGGGACGCCCCGCTGCCCACCCCATGCCGCTCGACGGCATGAATCATCGCCTCTTTCAACACGGGATGGTTCGCGAGACCGAGATAGTCGTTGGATGAAAAATTAACCCGTTCGCGGCCCTCCGCCTGCAAACGCGACTGCTGCGGGGAATCCACGCGACGCAAACGCCGCCGCAGTCCCTGGGAATCCAGGGAGCACAAGCGGGCCAGCAACTCGTCGTCAAAAGGCTTCATGCAGGGTCGGCATTTTGGATTTTAGATCTGCGATTTCCGATTTGCCGTGGACGATGACGAGGGTCATTTCCCCGCGCAAAGTCGAAAGGTCCGCGTCCGCGTTCAAACCAATCGAAAATCCAAAATGCGAATGGCTGGGATTATCCTAGCCGGCCCGCCTCCTCGCGCGCCCAAGCATCCGCCTCTAGAATCTGCGGCAGGCTGGGCTTCTCCACCACTCGATGTCGATCCATGGTGCGCCTGACGGTGGTGCTGATCGCCTCGAAGCCGATGCGACGCTGACAAAAAGCCTCCACCGCCACCTCATTGGCCGCGTTCAACACCGCCGGCAGGGTGCCGCCTACCTCCCCGGCACGACGGGCCAGGTTCAACGCGGGAAACCGCTCGGTATCCGGATCCTCAAATTCCAACCGGCTCAGCTTCGCAAAGTCGGTTTGCACCCGGTCGCTGTTCACCCGCTCCGGATAAAGCAGCGCATACTGAATGGGCAGGCACATATCGGGAGTGGAGAGCTGGGCGATGATCGAGCCATCCACGAACTCCACCATGGAATGCACCACGCTTTGCGGATGCACAATCACCTTCACCCGTGGCATCTCGACGTCGAAGAGCCAGCGTGCCTCGATCATCTCCAGGCCCTTGTTAAAAAGGGTGGCGGAGTCGATGGTGATCTTGCGCCCCATGACCCACGAGGGATGCTTGAGAGCCTGCTCGACGGTGATCTTTCCGAATTCAGCTCGATCCAGACGCCGAAACGGCCCGCCCGAGGCTGTCAGCCACAGATTGCGCACCGAACTCGCCGGTTTGCCATCGAGACATTGAAAGATGGCCGAGTGTTCGCTGTCCACGGCCAAAACCTGCACTCCATGTTTCCGGGCCTCGGACATCACCGTCTCCCCCGCCATGACGAGAATTTCTTTGGATGCAATGGCGATGTCCTTGCCCGCCCGAATGGCAGCCAGCGCGGGTTGCAGCCCCGCCGTTCCCACGATGGCAATCAGCACAATGTCGGCGCCCGGCAGGGTGGCCAAGCGGATCAAGCCCTCCTCACCGCAGTGAACCTGGGTGGATGTGCCCAGCAGGGTTTGAGCCTGCTGAGCCTTGCCGGGGTCCTGCAGCGAGATGGCAGCCGGCTGGTGCCTTCGCACTTGCTCGATCAGGAGATCGAGGTTGTTTCCCGCGGCCAATCCGATCAGGCGCAGACGGTCCGGGAGGTCCTCCACCACCTTGAGTGTACTGGTGCCGATGGATCCGGTGCTGCCTAACAAAACAACATTCTTCATGCGACGAACTCCAGCTCCGCCTTCTTGCTTAGATACCCCCGCTCAAACGCCTGTCCCAGAAAACGGCGGATGGACTCCCGTCCCGCGTCTCCATAGTCGAGAGTCCAATGGTTCACATACATCCCGACGAACCGATCGGCGAGTTCGACTCCCATATCACGAGCGTACTGCAGCGCGTGCCGAACCGCCTCCGGACGATGATCCAAACTGTATTGGATGCTGGCGGTTAGAATATCGGAGATCGCTTTGCGCACCGGTGGGGCGAAACGACGATGAATGACGTTACCGCCGAGCGGAAGGGGAAGACCATCCTGGTTCTGCTTCCACCACGCTCCCAAATCCGCACAGACCTGCAGCCCCTCATTTTGGTAGGTCAGCTGGCCCTCGTGGATGATCAGGCCGATGTCCGCCTGGCCCGACTTCACTGCCGAAAAGATTTGGTCAAACGGGACTACGATATAGTCCAGCTCGCTGGCTCCCTTGCCGGCCCACAGCTGGAGGGCCAGGAAGGCGCTCGTCATGGTCCCCGGCACCGCGATCCGCCGTCGGATCACCTCTTCACGCGAGTGGGCAGCGCGGGACACCAGCATCGGCCCGTAGCCATCTCCCATGCTCGCCCCGCTGGGCAGCAGCACGTACTTGTCCGACAAGTAGGCGTAGGCATGAATGCTCACTGCCGAAATATCCAACTCGCCGCGGGTGGCCCGCTCGTTCAGGGTCTGAATATCCTGGAGAATATGTTCAAACTCAAAGCCGTTCGACGGGACCAGCCCCTTGGCCAGCCCGTAAAACATGAAAGCATCATCCGGATCCGGAGAGTGCCCTAAAGTCAAAGTCGTCTGCGACATGCTGAAGAGCTAAATCGGTTCCGGCCCGGATGTCACCCCCTTTTCAGCAAGGCGGACTTGAACTTAGTCAGGCCCACAGCCAAAGTACGGCCCACCCAATGGGTGTCGACATGCTGACCCGTCCCTTGCTGCTACTGTTGCCGGCTCTTCTCGTCCAAGGCTGCCGCACTCCGGCTTCCCTATCTTCACCCTCGGAAGCCTCGACCGCCACCGCCCCCAGCTCTCGAGCGCCCGCCGACGCCTCGTCGCACGCCATGGCCCAGCTTATGGTAGAGAATGAAGCGTTGGTGGAATGGCAGGTGGCCCGCCTGGCAGCTGCCTGCAATCGGGTGGCGGCGGCGAGTGAAAGTTCTGCGGCACGCAAGGAGGCGCTGCGATTGAAGGCTGCCTACGCGACTTCCAGCTATGCGATCGTCGCGGGCCCCAACGCTCTGGTCCAGGTTCTGGACCTCCTCGCCATGGCCGCGCTCTCGCATCAGATTTGGATTACCGAAGCCCGGTCGACTCGGGAGTTCGGCTCGCACGCCCCGGAAATCGATTCCGCCTTCGAAGGGATCCAGCATCACATCCGGACGCATTCGGAGCGTTACCTGTCAGCGGACGAGATACGCGAAGTGGAGCAGACCGTCCGGACCTGGCGCCAAAACCATCCGGGACCGGCGGTCTCGGAGTTCATCCGTTTCGACGCATTCGCGAAGGAGCTGGCGACCACACTGGCCGGAGGAAGCGCGACCGAACGAGGCCTATTCGCACGCATCCGGGCGGCGACACACGACGCACAGCTCTTGGGGGAGCGGGCTATTTTTCTGGCCAGCCGCATTCCCCGCCTCACCGAATGGCATGCGGAGTCAGCTGCCGCCAATCTGCTCGGACATGGGGAGGTGAGTCAGGCGATGGCGTCCCTGCAGGAGCTGGGCGCCCTGCAACGGATCGTGCCTGAGCAGGTTAAGCGGATTGAAGACCGATTGGCTGCTCTGCCGCGGGAGCTGGCAGAAAGTGTGGCCGCCCGGGCTGAGGTGTCCGCGGCGCTCGGGCAGGTGGAACAGGCGGGACGGAGGGTGCAGGCGCTGGAGTCGAGCGTGCTGATCCTGGAACGTTCAGTCACCAACCTCAGCCATCAGTTGAGCCAACTGGCCACCATGACCCGTCCGGACCAGGTTCGTGAGGCTGCGGACAAATCAGCGGCTGTCGTGGCAGCACAAGCGCGTTCCCTGCTGTGGCTCGCCCTCGGCGGAGGGGCCGCACTGATCGTGCTGAATTTCGCGCTCAAACGGAGCTCCGAGGGCCGAAAGCCCATCTGACTTCACTGTGGTGAATGCCGCTGCCTGGGCCAATAACGGCGGTATAACGTCACAGCGGTAGGGCAAGGCTCCGTTGGTTTTCCCGAGAATCCTCTACAGAAGGCCTAAAAACTGCCGCTAGAAGGGGAGGGGAAAACCAAAACATGAACGCACTCCTTAGGACACTGGCAGTTATGCTCGTAACCCTGCTGGCCCAGGGCTTTAGCTCGATCGCGCAGGCATCAGTGGATAGTGGTATCACGGTGGACCAGGCGCGCCAGCGTCTCGCCGAGGGTAACTCGCGCTATGTAGCAGGCAAGCCACTACATCCAAACCAGGACTCCGCCCGCCGTGCGGCCCTGGCGACCGGCCAGACTCCGTTTGCAACCATCCTGACCTGCTCGGATTCAAGACTTGCACCCGAGTTGATTCTGGATCAAGGGCTGGGTGACCTTTTCGTGATCCGGGTGGCGGGCAATGTCTCGGACACGGATGAAGTGGGCACCATAGAGTATGGCGTGGGACACCTGAAGACCCCGCTCTTGATAGTGATGGGCCATACCTCATGCGGCGCCGTAAAAGCAGTGGTCGAGGGAGCCGAAGTCCACGGAAGCATCCCCTCCCTGGTCGACAACATCGCTCCAGCCGCCGCCCGGGCCAAATCAGTCAGCCCAAGCCTGGTGGGTGAGGCCTTGATGCTCGAAGCAGTCCAAGCCAATATTTGGATCTCCATCGATGACCTGTTCAAGCGAAGTCCTGAAGTTCGATCGCTGGTCCAAGCAGGCCGGCTCAAAGTGATGGGCGCAATTTATGATCTCCAATCAGGAACGGTGACCTGGCTTGGCGAGCACCAGGAGCAATCGCGACTGCTCTCGTACACCAGCGGGAACCAACATCAGGCGGAGTCGGGTCATTCAGAAATAGCTCCCCACGCGCCGCATCAAGCGAAGGAAGCAGGCGTCTCCGGCGCAGAAGCTAACACACACGCTCGCACCACGCCCAGCGCCGCACCGGCCGAAGCCCGGGTGATGCATTGGGTCCTTGGGACAGCCAGTGCTTTACTCCTGCTCATGGCCGCCGCCTGGTGGTTCGCCAACTCGGTGTTGCCGCGATGGCGGGTTCCCCAGCGAATCTCGCTTGGATTCGCCGCCCTGCTCGCGGTGCTCGCCGGAGTGGGCTTCGCGGGATATGAAGGCCTCCACACCGCACTCGAAGGCTTCAAGGAATTCCGAACGGATGCTCGGCATAGCAATGAGGGAGCTGCCGTTCTCGAACAGTTTCTGCTCATGCAAATCGCAGCCAAGGATCTGATGCTGGCCCGCAGTCAGGAAACGCTGAACCGCTACGAGTCCCACAGCCAACTCCTCAGGGAAGCACTGGATGAGATCGAGGAACAGATCACCGAGCCCGATCGTCATAAAACGATCAAAACGATCGAATCTCAAGTTGAGGTCCATGCCGGTCTGCTGAAGGAGCTGAAGACCTTCGCGTTCGCCGGCAAGAATGCCGAGGCAACTCGTATCAACCGCCAGATGGGCGAACTCGGAACTTTGATCGAAGAGGAAATGGAAGGCTTGGAAGCGGCGTTTCTGGCGGATCAGAACGAAGCCGGGCCGCGCATGCAACGGCAGATGACCGAAGCCCAAGCAGCGATCGTTAGTATCGGGATCGCCGCGCTAGCGTTGGGTGCGTTCCTAACCTGGGTTATCAGCCGATCCATCGTCCCACCCCTGCGCGAGATCGCCTCCGAACTTCTCGCCGGCGCGGAACAGACGGCCGCCGCCTCAGCACAAGTGGCGTCCGCCAGCCAGACCCTGGCCGGGGGAGCCAGCCAACAAGCAGCTTCTTTGGAGGAGACCAGCGCAGCACTCGAGGAAATCGCCAGCATGGTAAAGCGGAGCGCGGATTCCGCCAAGGCTACCAAGGATTTGGCCGCGGCCACGAAGGTGTCAGCCGACTCGGGGGTTCAATCCAACCAGCGGCTGAACGAGTCGCTGGATACGATTCGGTCCGCTGCGGGCGAAATGCGAACCGCGGTGGAGGGTATCCGAGCTTCCAGCTTGAATGTCTCCAAAATCATCAAAACCATCGACGAAATCGCCTTCCAAACCAATATTCTCGCGCTCAACGCCGCGGTCGAGGCTGCACGCGCAGGCGAAGCAGGGTTGGGATTTGCCGTGGTTGCGGACGAGGTTCGCAACTTGGCCCAGCGAAGTGCCACGGCCGCCAAGGAAACGGCAGTACTGATCGAGGCAGCTGTTCAGCAATCGGCTCAGGGAGTCACTGTGAACGAGAAGGTGGTCGCGAGCGTGGACACAGTCGCGACCGCGGCTCAAGAGGTGGGGCAGACGTTAGGAGAGATCGTAGGCCGCGTGAAGGAGGTCGACGAGCAGGCAGCCGGCATTGCAACAGCCATGACTGAACAATCCACCGGTATCCAACAGATCAACCTCGCGATATCTCAGTTGGACAAGGTCACGCAAGCGAATGCGGCGTGCGCTGAGGAAAGCGCCAGCGCCAGCGAGCAACTCAGCTCCCAGGCCAAGGCGGTCAATGACGCTGTGACCCATCTCCAGACTATGGTCGGAGGGAGGACTACGCCCTCCGGGCAGCGAGCGAAGCCGCACTCTTCCACTGCGACCGATGAGCTGACCACGCGTGCCACCAGCAAAACCAGCCAGAGAAGACCATCTGGGACTGCCCCTGGACCCAGGGCATCGCGCTCCGCACCCGACCGGCCCAACCCCTCGGAACTCAAGCACGCGCAGCCCGGTCAGTTCAGGGACTTTTAACCTCCTTGACGAGGCCTATTCGCTGGCATCCGGGCGGCGACACACGGCGCAAAGCTCTCCGCCAAGGGCCCACAAAGCTCCCGCTTCACCGCAGCCACTCGGCGATTTCCTGGCGGAGCGTCTTGGCTTGCGCAGGACGCATATTCTCATCAGGAATCGTTGGCTTCTTCTGGGCGTGCTGCGCGTAAAGATAACGAATGACGAAGGAACGGCCGACCTCAAGATTCCTCGGATTTCCAAAATAGGCTCTGACCATCCTCTCCATGGCCTCCTGATCTTTCAGCAGCAATTGAACCAGGAAACCTAGGAACGGCTCATTCTCCCGGCCTCCCAGAAATGTGATGGCATCTTCCTGAGGAAGTTCGAACCGCCGAACCCACATCCAGCGCAAGATCGACCACCGATCTGACCCCGAAAAATATTCCAAAGCCTCGGTGTATTTGGGGCTCTTCGGATCGGAGAGAGCCGGGAGCAATGGGAGGAAGCCTTGCAGCTTCTGGAGTGGATCATCGGGTCCGGTATCTGATCCATAGCGCTCGATGTAGTCCTGGACTGCGGCCGCGAGGGCTTTCCGGTCATTCTTGGCTGCCGCACGGTAAATCCCCAGTTGCAGATCCGAGCTGCTGCCGGATCGACTGTTCTCGACCGCCCAGGACTGCAGAAGGTCATTGGTTTGAAAGTAGCCGAGGAGGAAAAGGCTTTGTCCGAGTCGATGCGAGAAGGAGATGGTATCGGTCAGGTTGGTGCGAATCTGACTGTAGAAACGCACGGTGGACGGGTAGGCGTCCGCCAGCAGATAGGCATCCAAGGTTCGACGCCCCAGCTCCTCAGTATCGGTGTCCCAATACATCCGTTCCAATTCCCTCGCCTGGTCCAGTCGCTGTTGGTCCACGGTTTTCACCTCCCCAGCGACCACAAAGTTCGTCGGAACCAGAGCGCGAGTCTCCAGGTATAACTCGGTTTTTTGAGGCAGCCGCTCGGCTAGTTCGCCACGTGCCGCCAGCGCTCCCGGCAGCTCCTGAACCCCTTGAACACCGACTGATGCCAGATAGCGCAACCCCACCACCAATCCCCGGGGTCCAGCCTCATTGGCCATCCACCGCAAATGAGGAACAATATTCGAAACGCTGTCGCCTCCATCAAAGAGAGTTCGCCACTGCCACTCCGCGTCCCAGGGACGAAGGTAAGCGCGGCGGACAAATCGCTGGGCGGATCTGGGGTTCTCAGGCCCCGCATCGGCATAGGCATGACGGTTGAATCCGACCAACTGGAACAGCCCTTCGACGAGCTCCAGCCGACGAAGGCTGGCGTCATAGTTCGCCACTTTGGACGCCCGCTCGTTCTCGAAAAACGGCGTCCAGCCTTCCGCGGCAGTGCGAGCGGCCTGGCGAATGGATTTGCCGACCTCATGGACTCCCCACCGGTGATTTACGAATTGATAGCGGGCTCCCATCTGCAAACCTGCCGCTTCCCATCCGTAGTTGAGAAGATCGCGATCGGTCGCGACTGCGGTAGGTGCCAGGGGACCCACCCCTTCGATCTGACCAAGCCGAAGGAGCGGGGCGAGCTCCCTAAGCCCGGGAATACTCTGGTCCGCCGCCGTTTTGGAAGCGCCCGCTGCCTGACGTGCAGCCACACTCTGCTTCAATGCAGAGCTGAAGTTGGTCGGCCCAAAGAACTCGGCTGGCCGGCTTTGGATCAAGCGCAGCCACGCGGCGCGCTGAAGTTCGGGCCACCCTCCGTCCATAAAATGGCCAGCCCCGACACCCATCTGGGTCGAGAGAAACGGACCAAAGTTGTGAAGCGACATGGCGTTCTTGGCATCCACCAGGGCGGGAAGAAACTCCTCAAGCAGATTTCCGCTGCTGTTCACCAGTTCATCGTACACCAACATCGGCATCAGCATGGGCAAATAGCGGTTCGTGACGGCGGACTGATAGAATGGACGCGACTTGGTTTGACCAAGCCAGACCCCCCAGGCCGACGTGAGCGCATTCGGCGGGACCAGCCCCTTGGAGGCAGCCTCTTTCCACATCGAGCGCGCGATTCGCTCTCTCCCGGAGAGGAATAGTCCGGGGATGTAAAGGTCGGCAAGGGACGCCGAACTCGCCGCCTCAGCAAACGCTAGCCAGCCAAATGCTCGGGCCAGGAGAACAGAGTCAATGCTGGCCCGCCCCGCCACTCCAGGAAGCACCGCATGGGTCAGCAACCCCGAGAGTTCTGCCGCCTCGATTGCCCCCCATGCCTGACCCCCTTTGGTCACCATCCCAAAGCCCTCAGCCAGACTCTCCTCGCGCGACACCTTCGCTCGCAAGGCCCCGCGCCAATAGGCTTTTCGTATCTCCTCGGGCAGGGCCTTAGGAACAGGTGCCCAGCCAAGCGCCTGAACCTTCCGATACACCTCGCGATAGTATCCATCCCCCTGCTCCAGCAGGTTCGTGGAATAGCTCACGAGCCCGGTCTTGGAGAGACTTCCGGAGGGAGAAAGGAACTTGAGGTGCCAATCGACACCACCGGTGCGCAGGGGATAAACCGAGTTCGTGATCGTGGCGAGTTTGGATTCGGATCCATTCTCACGCCAGGCCAGAAGCCGACATACCTCGGTCAGAAAAAAGCGTTGGGCCGGATCGTGCTCTTCCGTGCGCGGCGCGTAAAACTGCGCCGCGAGCTCGAGATGAACCATGAAAGCCAGGATCAAGCCATGCCATGGCCGACTAGGCCTGCTTATCCCATTGCAGATTGATTTCGACATAAGATCGCGTCTCTCCGGTTGTACGTAATTCCTGCTGTCGTCATCGGCATCCTGCTAGAACTCCTCCAACAAAACCCAGATTTATCTCTGCTCCGTCCCTTAAGGGCTGCTGGGCTAGTGCACGACCCATGGAGCACCGCAGAGGATGACACCGACGAAGAATGACGAAGTGTTACCCAGCAACGAAGCCAGAAGAGCGCGTCGCCACCCTACCCCCTCAAACCCCGCATCCTGGAGGATGGGGATGGCCGACATGAGTTTAATGAGGATCGCATCCGCAAGAACCACGCCCGGCTCGAGAATCCACAGAGACACTCGATCGCTAAGCGGGACAAAGCCCAACAGAAAGAATCCCACATTGAGGAAGATGGAGGTGATGAATGCTGGAACGATGAAAAGTCCGCAACTGGCCAAAGTAAGCGTGACCATTCCCGACTCGATCACCAGCGCGCACAAAGCCACCACCGAGAACGCCAGGAGTGACTGACCATCCACCATGACCGGATTCGCGCTCGCAACGAGCGGAACCATCAACAACATCACAGTGATCACTCGCGGATGCATAACCCACACCGAAATCATTCCTTACAGCCCCCACCTCCTATGACGGTAGCCCTGAAAACATCGCAGGTAATTCACTACATTCGACAGCGGCCAAAAGACAATCTCACGAAGAATCTGGGGGGGGGACAGACATTAGGCAACGTGACTACGTTCCCGCCGAAGGCCTCCCGATTTGTTACGAGATTCATTTGTTGGATCCACCGTCTCGGTCGAAACGTTGATGGTGTGAGGCGAAGGACAGCTCATGGCATAAATTCGGTGCTTCGTTGCCATTTCCCAGCCAGTGGCTCCCAGAGCACGAATCGGGTGAGTGGATTCGCGCTCAGATCCAGTACCTGTAAGGCCCCGAGTGAGGGTGGAAGGGTCAGTCGAGTAATTTGACTACCGCTCAGCTGCAGTTCCCCCAGCAGCCTCATTTCACGTATCGCGTATCGCGCTGACGTCAACCAGCCGATTGTTATTGGGAACGAGCCCTGCTTCAGACACCCAAGTGTCCCCCGACGGATTGTTCCATACGTACGTATAGTTTAATCTGTAGCGGCCGAAACTTGTCCTCAGGCACCAGATCAGCGACAGCATGAACATCGATGCCGAAGCGCAAAGCCGTCAGCCAGAGCCAGAATAGCGTTCTCAGCAGGGCTGCACACTGTGAATCAGGAGTAACCATTTCCCGATTATTTCATACGTACGTATGAAATAATCGGTCGCGATGCGCAATAACTTGGATAGGCGTGGCTTGCGTCGAAGGAAGGAGGAGCGAAAGAGGCACACGGCGAGCTTCGACAAAAGTCAGGTCCGCCAAAAGCTGGCCTCAGATCCATGAGTTGCAACCAACCGTGGTCCACGTATGCAACTTCAACCCATGGCTCCTTGCCCCACAGCAGATTTCTATACCACCCTTCCTGCGCAATGACCTCGAAGTGAGCCCAAGAAGAACTATCAGCCGCCTCGATGAGATGAGCCAGGATCGCTCGCACAAGGTGTTGGGGAGTGGGGTGTTCCTGATCGCCGCTCGATGTCCACCGTGTCGACATGCTTCGTATTAATCCAAGGACCAGGAGATGGATGAGCGACCGACAATCCGAAAGCCAAACGCGCTTCATGCCCACCGACGACCAACCGTGAGCGACCTCCGCCGTAGGAAGGCGCTCAACGAAGTAGATGGTGTAGTGATGATACTAGTGTCAGCACTCCGGATGCGGACGGTGGTTCGATCCACGAACTCGTTGGACGTCCGATCGTGATGTGTCATGGTGCCGCTCTCAAATAGCTCAAGTGCTGGAAAGCGTCCGGATCCGGAAACGCGCCACCGAAAATCTCCAACTTCCTTTTGTCGCCATCGATGAAATACCAGCGTATCGAATCGGGCTTCCATCCGAAGCCGGTCTGCGCCAAAAAACCTGTGAGCTGCAAATTCGGTCCATCCAACGTCCAATTGCCAACCCCGGTGTTCGTTTGTGTGGTGGCAACAACCTGCTGAGTGAAAACTCCTGATGGCATGAACGTCAGGAATACCGTGGTCTTGGAGTAGTCCTCAGTGAACGACCACACGCCGATCACATCGTTCGTGGTAACAGGCTGCCTGGTGGGTGACGGAGTAAACTGGCACCCCGTGAGCGCCAGGCAAAGAACTGCCAGATAAGGTAAGATGCGCATAGACGTCCAACGAAACCACTCAGGGACGCGCCGGTATGGGGTATACCTAAGAACTTTCATGATATGAACTTACGCCCAGAACCCTCCCGGATGAACGACATTGTCGACGCCTCACAATCCGTTGATGATCGCATCCAGCAATCTCGTCGCTCCTTCATCCTTCATTTTCTGAAGCTCACGATCGAGATACGCCTTGCGACCGAACGCTCCGCAGAGAACGATAACTGCAGAACACAAAGCGAACCCCACCCAAATCCAAACAGGTGCTCCCACGCGAAAGCATAGAAACGAGAAGGCGCCGACTAAGAGTCCCATCGCAAAAATGAGAATGCGCTTCCAAGGCTCCACTGTCTGAACATGTAATCGAAGAATCTCCTCACGAGTCAACACTCGTCCGACCTTCCGGCTTTTGCGCTGTGCGAGCCTCATGACTTGACGAGAAAGTGCATCGGAATTCATGGCTCAATACGCCCAACGTTTTCGAGGTGAGTGCCCGGCGCGCTAGCGAAGGTTCAGTCGACTGAGTTTGTTCGGCTCTTCATTGCGCACCACCAACGGACCTTCCACACGGTGAACAAGCCGGCAAGAATCCAGAGGATAAAGAGCGGAATCAGCCATAGACGGGCATCAACGCAAGCACGACAAACCAGAGCAGCACGCCTAGCGTTGCGAACCCACGAATCGTTTTCCAGCAGACTTGGATCATTCCGTTGTCGAACGAATCCACTGAGCCACAGGCCGCCGACCGGGAGCCAACTCAGGCGGAATCTGAGATGCAGGAACGGTGATCATGTGAAAAACTCGGAGGCTGAGGGCTGTTGGATCGAGTAGCGGTTCGGCGATGGACTAGTCACAGCTAATCTCCGCCGTAATGATTCTTGATGAAAACACGAAGCTGGCCCGCATCTGCGCATCGAATTTCGATATCCCTGCCCACGATCTGGTGTAGATCGTCAATCGCCTCCAGATTGAAGGGATACGCCGTAGCTATCACAAGACCGTCAATCGCATCCGCGATTGGGAGCACCGAATACATCCGGGCGGTCGCCTCAGGGATGGCGCTCAGGAGCTCCGGAGTGAACCGGACGTCTCGCAAATCCACGTTCTCTGCCCCATAGTTCATGAATCAATCGCGGTGAATTGCGCAGCCGAACGACCAGTCGTGACCGACCGCCGCCGTACGGAGGCGCTCAACGAAGTGGCGGATGTAGTGAGTGTGATCATGCCCGGAATCCCGATGCTGGCGGTGGTTCGGTCGACTTTCTCGTTAGGCGACGTGGGTCTCTCGCTTCTGTCCATAAGTCGGTAAACCATCGGCTAAACGAATCCAAGGCAGCCGGTCATCAACCCAAGTGTGGTCGGCTGGTGTCACTATCGCAGGATGGTCGAAGCTGCAAACTGTAACATCAAGCTCGCCTGCTTCTGGACTGGCCATGAACGTCAATGGCGTACCGCACTGGGGGCAGAACGAACGCAGCCGCCCAGCCCATCCCAACTCTCGCGGCTGTCCAGTGAGCAATCGAAACTCACTCCGACGGAACGATGCCCACGTTACAAACGGCGCGCCACTGCTCCGACGACAATCCGAACAATGGCAGTGCGTGACGTTGTAAGGCTGTCCAGCCGACTCGTAGCGGACCAAACCGCACAAACAACCACCGCAGATTATGGTTGGGTTCATGAATGCAAGACGTGAACGCCCCCTAACGTTCGCTGATCCACAGCCCGCCAAGCGAGAGCCAACTCGGGCGAAACCTGGAATGCAAGAACGGTGATCATGTAGAAAACTCGCAGGCTAAGCGCTGTTGGATCGAGTGGGCTGGAACGACGGAGGTCACGTGGCCTGGAGAAACTCTAAAGCACACACTTTGGCGCGTTCGTGCGAGTCGGTGATTATTCCTGTGCGCCGTGGATACCAAAACGGTTTTCCTCCATCCTGCCAGTCCGAATCATCCCACTCTTCAAAGAAAACTCGAAAACACTGATCGTCGTCAGTAGCGATAAAGACTCGGGACCTTCGGCTTGCAGAATAGAGCGTCTCCACCACCCGGCATCCGCAGATAGCTGAAGGGTGACTTTCATCGGGAGTTGGTGGAGGACCATAGTCCTTGCCAAAGAATCGAGCCCAGAACTTCATCATCCAAAATCGGTCCAACGACGTCCCGATGAGAAACCCCGACCTGTGAGATGACGATCGGCAAGTCCATTAGAGGTTGAGATGGTCAAGGCGGGCTGGGCAAATCCAGGGGCTGGTCGGGGTTGTCCTCGATCGGGCTGGTTAGCCTCACCGACGAATAAACCGGGATCGAAATAGGCGGTTAAGAAGTTTCTGCCAGCCCCAAAGGAGTACGCCCACCGACAGCAGCCAGAGCCCAAGAACCAAAGATGGCATCCCCTGGAGGAAGGCGGACAATACCTTAAGTAATCCGAACCCAACTAACACCTTAGCTCCGGTCCCCAAATGCAGCCCGGGGCCTTGATCCGCTGCGAATGGACTTCGGCCGAACGAAGGGGTGAGCCAGCCGCCTCGCCTTAAGGTAACGATGTCGCAGAAAAGCCAGAGACCACCTTGAAACAACGCAAGACAGACGGCACAAGTCGTGAGACCCACTCCAAAGCGCATGGCCTCCTCTACGGAGGCTACGCGATGAATCGCCAATTGGATTGCCAGGCAAAGGATTAGAGCCGATCTACAGACTGCCCAGACCGTGACTTTCATGGGTAACGCTTCAAAGATGAGTGACGGCCGATCGAATGCGGAACAATGGGCAGAGAGGCCAAGATCACAGTCCCGAAACCAGCCGGGGACATGGCGTAACCTGAAGGCCGCCCACTCGGTCGCACGTGTTAGGCCTTTCGGAATCGGGCGAGCAGCGCCAGCGACTCGCGAACCTCTGGACTAAAGCGCTCAAGCTCCTGGGGTGTGACCAGGCCCATGACGTCGAGAATCCCAAGCTGCATGAGAGCGGTCGAGCGACGCAGATCGTTGAAGGCGCGTGCAATATCGTGATCCCGCTCCTCAAATAGTCGGTAGAGCCGGAGATATCTCTCATGCGATGTGCTCTCAGGGCGGCTGATCTCTGCCTGAGCCTCAGCAAGAATTCTCGCACTGAATCGCTCCAAGGCATGCCTGTGAACCTCGCGAAACACCTTCCAGTCACGTTCGGAAATATCGCCAGACATAGGGTATGAGGAGAGGCCTAATCTCCCGATGAGGCACCCCGACCTGTAAGGTGACAATCGGCAAGTCTGATCAAGGTTGAGATGGTCATGTCGAGCTGGGCAAATCCCAGGGTTGGTCGGGGTTGTCCTCGATCGGGCTGGTTGGACGAAGCCGCTACGCGGAGGCCTTCGGCTGGGAGGGTGTCAGAGGATTGCTTCTGAGTCCTGAGTGTCATCCAGATCATTCGCTTCGCAGTTCAAAAGGTAATCTGTCGTAGCAGAGCCCCCGCAGCGACAG